>JBJSZF010000674.1:0-9381 GCA_046090125.1 Verrucomicrobiota bacterium | reverse complement strand
ATCGAGTCGGTCCAAGTTCCATGGCAGCTCCAGGCGCGGCCCGGAGGCCAGCTGTCCGTAGCTGCGTCGCAGCAGGCGGCCTCCCAGCCACTCCACCAACCGCCAGCCCAGCAGTGCGTTCGAGAGAAGCACGCAGGTGAGGCCGGTGGCCTGCCGCAGGCCGCCAGCCCTGCGGATGTCGCAGCTACCGCGGCCGCCATTCCGTGGTGGCGACGTCGCCCCGGCCGTGCCGCAGGTTCGGAGGCCGCGTTGCCGATCGCCTGAGGAACGCGGCCCTTCGCCCCGCCTCGCATGCGCCGGATCCTGCATCTTGTCGGGGCCTCGGAGGACAACGGGGGAATCCTCTCATCCATCCGCGGGGTTGCGTCGCATGCTGCGACGGAGGGATGGGAGCACGTTTTGTGGATGCGGCGCGGCTTCCAGCAGGTTCGTTCCCCGCGGTTGGAGGTTCGGGAATCGCCCCATGCGCTTGGGGAATCCGGGTCGCACCTGCGGCTGATGGTTTCGGCCGCGCGTGCATGGCCGGGACTGCGGCGGTTGGTGCGAGAAGGGTCGTTTGACGTGGTCCACGGTCATTCACGAGGGGCCTTGTTGTTGTCCGCGTGGATGTCACGCACGGGACACGCCACGATCTTCAGCAACCATGCGTATGCCCGGCGAACCGGCATGTATCGCCGTGCGGCGTCGAACCGGCGATTGCTGACGCTGCTGCTGACGCCGAACCACGCGCGGCATTACGGGATCATGCCGGAACCAGGCCGTGTCGAGATCTTGCCCGAGTGCGGGGCGGAGCGGTTCTTCGAGGCGCCGTTGCCTGTGGCGAGGGAGTCATCCGGGGGCGCCTTCCGGTTGGTTGGGGTGGGCAACTTGGTGGGATGGAAGCGATGGGATCTCTTGGTGGAGGCGTGCGCGGCCCTTCCGGCGGCCTTAAGGCAGCGTCTTCGGGTCACGATTTGGGGCCCAACCCCGTCCGAGCCGGCGGCGCGGCGCCATGCGGCGGATCTCGAACGGGCAGTGGAAGCCTGCGGGTTGACTGGGATAGTTCGTTTTGCCGGGCCTACCGGGGACATCCTTGGAGCCTTGCGAGACGCAGATCTCTTCGTGCTGCCGTCCACGAACGAGCCGTGCTCGGTTGCGCTGATTGAGGCACTGGCGGCCGGGGTGCCGGCGTTGGTGTCTGCCAGCGGCGGCAACGTGGACTTGGTGAGGGATGGGGAGACGGGGCGGTTATTTGATCCAGGCTCCGCAAAGGACCTTGCCTCGAAGCTGGAGGAATGGATGACGGGTCGTGTGAAGCTGGTGTCGCCGGAGCGGATCCGGCAGAGCGTCGAACGATGCCGTGCGTCGGTGGTGGCCAGGCAATTGCACGACATTTACCGGCGGTGGATGACCCGGCGCTGAGGACGCGGTTTCCGGGCAGGGCAAGACAGGCGGGCGCGGGTCCGCCCGTAGCCGTGTTGCGGGGCGTGGGACCTGGGCGGGTCTACCGGCCGCAGCATTGCTTGTACTTCTTGCCGGAGCCGCAGGGGCAGGGGTCGTTGCGGCCGACGTGGGAGGTGGCGCGGGCGGGCTTGGCCATGGCCTTCTCGAGGTCGGCGGCAGCCTCGGAGACGAGGTTGCCACCTTGGTGCGCGGCGGGGTCTGAGCCGGGGAGGGGATCGGATCCAGAGGTGTCGCCGCCGAACGCGGTGACGGACTGGTGGACCTGAAGCTTGGGCAGGTTGACGAGGAACTGCTCGAAGGCCATCAGCGAGGAGGCGGACCGGAAGATGTTGTGGCAGATCTCGGTCTTGATGTTGACCATGAGTTCGTTGAAGAGCTTGAAGGCCTCGGCCTTGTACTCGATGAGCGGATCCTTTTGGCCGTAGGCACGGAGGGCGATGGAGGAGCGGAGGGAATCCATCGTGTAGAGGTGCTCCTGCCAGAGGCGGTCGATGGCGGCGAGGATGGTGTAGCGCTCCACGGAGGCGAGGGCCTCGGGACGCTCGAAGCTGACCTTGAGGTCGTAGGCGTCGCGAATGGCCTGGCCGAGGTGTTTGACGAGGGCGAGCTGGCCTTCCTTGAGCCCGTCGTAAAGGGAGCCTTGGACGGGGAGTTCCTTGCCGGCCTTTGCCACGCCCAGCAATGCGTCCTCGGGCAAGCCCACGGGGAAGTTGATGTTCACCCAGTCCGTGAGGCCGCGCAGGTTCCACTCGGCGGGGTCGGCCTCGGGGTCGGTGAATTCCTCGACCTTGGCCAGGATGACCTCCTCGAGGATGTCCATGAGGCGGTCGCGCACGTCGGTGGAGCGGATGACGTCGTTGCGGAAGCCATAGACGACCTCGCGATGCTTGTTCATGACGTCGTCGTACTCGAGGACGCGCTTGCGCATCTGGAAATTGTACTGCTCGACGCGCTTCTGGGCCTGCTCGATGGAGCGGTTGAGGAGCGGGTGCTCCAGTTCCTGTCCCTCTTCGAGCCCCATGCGTTCCATGTACTTGGCGATCTTGTCGGACCCGAACATGCGCATGAGGTCGTCCTCGAGGGAGACGAAGAAGTGGGAGGAGCCGGGGTCGCCTTGGCGGGAGCAACGGCCGCGGAGCTGGCGGTCGATGCGGCGGGACTCATGGCGTTCGGTGGCGAGGACGTGGAGGCCGCCGACCTCGGCGACGCCTTCGCCGAGCTTAATGTCGGTGCCGCGGCCGGCCATGTTGGTGGCGATGGTGACGGCCCCGCGCTGTCCGGCTCGGGAGACGATCTCGGCTTCCTTCTCGTGGTACTTGGCATTGAGGACGGCGTGGGGGATGCCGGCCTTGGAAAGGGCCTTGGAAAGGGCTTCGGAGCTTTCGACGGAGATGGTGCCGACGAGGACGGGGCGGCCCGCGGCGTGCATGGCTTGGATCTCCTGGATGACGGCGTTGAACTTCTCGCGGCGCGTCTTGTACACGGTGTCATGGGCGTCCTTGCGGATGCAGGGACGGTTGGTGGGGATGGTGAGGACGCCGAGCTTGTAGATGTCGAAGAACTCCTGGGCCTCGGTTTCGGCGGTGCCGGTCATGCCGGCGAGCTTGGAGTAGAGCCGGAAGTAGTTCTGGATGGTGATGGTGGCGAGGGTCTGGGTCTCGCGCTCGATCTCGACGCCCTCCTTGGCCTCGACGGCCTGGTGGAGCCCGTCGGACCAGCGCCGCCCGCTCATGAGGCGGCCGGTGTGCTCGTCCACGATGATGACCTTGTTGTCCTGAACCACGTACTGGACGTCCCGTTGATACAGGCAAAACGCGCGAAGCAACTGCGAGATGGCATGGATGGTGGAGGCGCGTTCCTCGAACTGGGCCTGGATCTGCGCCTTGGCCTCCATCCGCTTCTTGGGGTCTGACTCCGGTCCCGTGTCAATCTGGTGATAGAGCGTGGGAAGGTCGGGCAACGCGAAGCCGTCAGGGTCGGAGGGTGACATGTAGGCGCGGCCCTTCTCGGTGAGGTCGGCCTCGTGGGATTTCTCCTCCATGGCGAAGAAGAGTTCCTCCTTTTGAGCGTAGAGTTCCTTCTTCGATTGGTCGGCGAGGAGAAGGCCCTCGACGCGCTGGACGAGTTGCTGGTTGCGGGGGTCCTCGAAGGCGCGGAGGAGGCCCTCGGCGCGGGGTTGGCCGAGCTTGACGCGATAGAGGAGCAGGCCGGCCTGGTACTCGAGGTCGGCGGCGTCCTTGGGCGGGTTGGAGCCATCCTCAGGCCGAGCCTTGGCAAGGATTTCCAGCGCCTCGCGGAGGAAGCGTTGGCATAGCTCCGACTGGGCGCGGACGAGCTGGGCCACGGGTTCGCGGTGTTCGCGGAACTTGTGCTCGACGGAGACGACGGCGGGGCCGGAGATGATGAGGGGCGTGCGGGCCTCGTCGATCAGGATGGAGTCCACCTCGTCCACGATGGCGAAGTAGTGGCCGCGCTGGACTTGCTCTTCCTTGCGGGTGGCCATGCCGTTGTCCCGGAGGTAGTCGAATCCGAACTCGGCGTTGGTGCCGTAGGTGATGTCGCAGGCGTACATCTCGCGGCGGACGTTGGGGGGCTGGTCATGGAGGATGCAGCCGACGGTTAGCCCGAGGAAACGATACAGGTGGCCCATCCATTCCGAGTCACGTGCGGCGAGGTAGTCGTTGACGGTGACGACATGGACGCCGCGCCCGGAGAGGGCGTTGAGATACACGGGCAGCGTGGCCACGAGGGTCTTGCCCTCGCCCGTCGCCATCTCGGCGATCTTGCCTTGGTGCAGGGCCATGCCGCCGATCAACTGGACGTCGAAGGGCACCATGTTCCAAGGCAGCTCATGGCCGCGTACCAGGGCCTTGCTGCCGCAGAGCCGTCGCGCCCCTTCCCGAACCGCCGCGAAAGCCTCCGGCAAGATCGCGTCCAACTCCCGTCGCAGCTCGGCGTCGTCTTGGATGGCGGACAAACGGGCCTTCCACTCCGCCGTCTTGGCCCGCAGGGCGTCGTCCGACAGCCCCGCGAGTTGCTGGACGTGCTGGTGCACCACCGAAACCACCTGCCGGAGGCGTCGCACCTCGCGGTCGTTGCGGGAACCGAAGATCTTCTTGAACAACAGTCCGATCATGAATGGCCTTTTTGAACCTGCGCGGGGGCGAGGCTAGGGATGGCCCCAAATAGCGTCAAAGTGTTTGGCTGGGTGCTCGTTCACGCGGGCGTGGAACGTCGCGCCCAACGGAGCTTGGCCGGCGCGGAGCGCGGGTTGCCGCGTCGCTCCTCGGCCGATGGACGGAGGACCTCGTCCGGTGCCTCGGCATACACTCCAGAGCGGAGGCCCTCGCGGAAGGCGTGCTTGACCAACCGATCCTCCCCGGAGTGGAAGGTCAGGACGGCGACGCGCCCGCCGGGGCGCAAGGCGGACGGGAGCAGTCGCAGCCAAGTGGCGAGGGAGCTGTACTCGTCATTGACGGCTATGCGGAGGGCTTGGAACACGCGTCGAACGAGGTTGTCGGCGGCGTCCCGTGTCCCAAGGTGTCCCGCCCAAGCACGGAGCCATGCGGTGAGTTCGACGGTTCGGCGCATGGGCCTTGCAGCCTGCGCCGCCACCATGGCGCGAGCCAACTCCCCCGCCCTCGGTTCGTCCGCACCCTCCCGAAGTGCTTGCTCCAGACGGCGCTCAGTCACGCCGGAGAGCCAGTCCGCCGCCGCGACGCCCCGGTTGGGATTCATGCGGAGGTCGAGGGGGCCATCCAACTTGAAGGAGAATCCCCGGGTCGGATCGTCGATTTGCATCGAGCTGACGCCCAGATCGGCCAAAACGACGTCGGCACCGTCCCATCCGAGGCGAGCGAGCACGTTGGCCATGCCGGCGTGGTTGGAGCCTGCGGAGACAAACTGGGACTCGGGATGCCCAGCCGCCCGGATGCGAGCCTCGGCGCGTGGCCTTTCGATGGGATCGACATCCAGCCCGAGCAAGCGCCCGGCGGCACCGCCCGCCGTGATGGCCTTGAGCAACTCCAGCGCATGGCCTCCATGGCCCAGCGTCGCGTCCACGGCCGTTTCACCGGGCGCGGGAGCCAGCACGGAGAGGATCTCGGCCACCATGATGGGCCGATGGCCGCCCGCCAGGGTCTTTCCGCGCGACTCGATGTGCCGTGCGTCCTCGGGGTATTCGTGGGCTCGGTGCTCCTTGTACTTGTGCTCGAAGCGGCGTGGGTGAGTGCCCGGGTACCGGGGCCGCCGCCGACGGGGGGAGGGCTGCGGGACGGGGTGGGGCGAGGCCGGGGCGGGCGGCGGCGCGGGCGGGCCGTTCAAGCCGTCTGGGGCAGCTGGGTTCAACGGGCGATGTCCCCTTGGTAGAGAACGTTGAATTGGTGGCGGCGAAGGGCCATCTCCGCCACGTCGCGGTGCTCAATGCTGATGACGAGGGCGGATCGGCCGCCCGGCCGGGTGAGGAAGGGATAGGTGTAGTGAAGGTTCAACTCGGCCTCGACAACGGCCGCCAACACTTCCTGGAGGCGTTGCTCGGAATCGATCTCCACGCAGGCCACGGCGTTTTCGGTATAGGCGACGGAATGCTCGTCCAGAATGCGACGCGCCCCGTCGGGGTCGTCCACCACGATCCGAAAGATCGTCGAGTCGGTCGTGTCGAGGACGGAGAGGGCCACGATGTGGACGTGGGCGGCGGCGAGGCGACGAACCACCTCGTGCATGCGCCCCATGCGGTTGGGGACAAACACGGAAAACTGCACGACGGGATCGCGTTCCCGTTGCTGGGCCGTTTCGGCTGCCATGTGGGACCATTGGCACGCCCGGCGTTCGCGCGTGCAACCGGAAAGGAAACACCTATCGCGAATCGCCAGGCCTCCTGGGTTGGGCGGTGGCTCCAGCGGATGGAACCGAGTCAGGCGGACGTCACCAACGTCGGCAAATCCGGGTCGAGCAGGGCCTCGCGCTTCTCGATCCATCGGCGGAGCTTCGACATCGCGCCGTTCTGGATTTGGCGAATGCGCTCACGCGTCACCCCAAAGTGCTGGCCCACCTCCTCCAAGGTCTTCTCGCTCCCGCCATCGAGGCCGAATCGGTAGCGGAGGATCGTCTGCTCCCGCTCGTCGAGCCGGTCCACGAACTCCCGGATCATGGCATGGGACTGGTCCTGTTGGATGGCGGCATCCGCCGTGGACATGGCCTCGTCCCGGACCTTCTCGGCGAAGCTGGTGTCGTCGTCCTCGCCGATGGGCGCATCCAAGGAGGCGGGGCGTTGGGCGGCCTCCAGAAGCTCCGTGACGCGCTTGCGCTTCATTCCCAGCACCTCGGCGACCTCGGCGTCCGTGGGTTCGCGTCCCAGTTCCTCGTGCAGTTGCATGGCGGTGCGCCGGATCTTGGCGATGCGGTCCACGAGGTGGACGGGAACGCGGATGGTGCGGCCTTGGTTCGCGATGGCGCGCTTGATGCCCTGCTTGATCCACCATGCGGCATAGGTGGAAAGCTTGGCCCCCTTGGCCGGGTCGAAGCGCTGGACGGCGCGCATGAGGCCCACGTTGCCCTCGTTGATCATGTCCAGCAGCGGGAGCCCCATGCCCTCGTAGTCATGTGCGATCTTCACGACGAGGCGAAGGTTGGCGCGGATCATGTGCTCGCGCGCGGCGGCGTCGCCCTTGTGAATGCGTGCGGCCAGGTCGATTTCCTGCTGGGGCGTGAGGAGGGGCACCTCCCCAATCTCCCGCAGGTACATCCGCAGCGCGAAGTCGCCCGAGAGGCTGGCTCCGACGGACGATGGCACGGGTGGAGGTGCATCGACGGCCTCGCGCGGGACTTCCACCTTGGGCAGGCGGCTTGCCGCCGGAGCCTTGCTAGCCCTCGTCGGGGACTTCGCCGGGCGGGGAAGGGTGGAGGTGGCGGAGTTCGACTCCTGCGGGCGGGGAGCGCGCGGGATGGGCCGGAAGCGAAAGGCCTTGGGGGCGGCGAACGAGAGCCGCTGGGACCTGCGGGAAACGGCATTCATTGGCATGAATCAGACGAAAGCAGTCCGCTTGCCAGTTCCTTAACAAACCTACTACAAACATGGCGCAAGGATTCCACGCGAAACACGATCAAGTCGGCACGGTTCTTGAAACCAGACAAAAACAGGGTGTTTTGTGATGGGTAACGGTCGAACAACGGTGGTTGGGATTCGTTGGATTGTCATCCTGCTCCCTCCCAGTCGCATCGTGACCCGCCTAGCCTGGTGCTCGCCTTCTCCGTCGGATCCCCCCGCCCGTGTGCCAGATATAGGCCGAAATGGCTCAGGCGTGCGACATCGTGTCCTCGCCGGGCGCGTCCCATTCCGATGAAACCGGCGTGGGGGCTGCCCGGGAGGATGGGGCTCGCGCCTGTCGAATTGGGCCATGAAATGGGACGAGTCGGTGGCCTGAAAAGGGGCGGCCCTGTCTCGGACTCCGGGTGTGACTGCGGATTCCCCAGTCGGCCAGGAAGGGGGCGGGAGGGCCTCACCCAAGGGGTGGCTGCAGCCGGGGTCCGTTTCCCGGGTGACGAGGGCGAGAGGATTTGAATGGGGGAAGGACCGGCACGGGCGGCTGCGGGAAGTTGGATGAGGACGGCGTTGAATTCCGGGCATGACCGGGCAGCATCGGGGCCGATGTTTTCCCTGGAGTCTTCAAGAGGGCGGGCTGCTGCCACCGCGTTCATGGCCGTTTGGGTTACGTGCTGCGCGGCGGGGTTGGAGTGGCCGGAGTGGCGAGGGCCTGGGACGCAGGGGCACGCGGGGAAGGATGCGCGCGGGCTGCCGGTAACCTGGGGGGAAGGCACGAACGTGGCGTGGCGTTGTGACTTGCCCGGTCGTGGGTGGTCGTCGCCGGTGATGGATGGCGACCAGATATGGATGACAACGGCGATGGAGACGGAGGCGCGACCCGAGGACGTGCAGCGTCGGTTGAAGTCGAACACGGGGGACCAGCCGTTGACGTTGTTGGAGAAGGTGGATTTCGTGGCGTTGTGCGTGGACCGGCGGAGCGGCAAGCGGCTGCGGACCATCTCGCTGGCGTCGGAGAAGGATCCGCAATGGGTGCACACGCTCAACAGCTATGCGTCGCCCACGCCGGTGCTGGAGCGGGACCGGGCGTACTTCCACTTTGGGACGTTTGGCACGTTCTGCGTGGACACGTCGGACGGGCGGGTGGTGTGGCGGAACACGGAGCTGCGCATCATGCACGAGAACGGCCCGGGCAGCTCGCCCGTGGTGTGGGGCGACCTGCTCATCTTCCACCTGGACGGCAGCGACACGCAGTCGGTGGTGGCCCTGGACAAGGGGACGGGGAAGGTGGCCTGGAGGACGGCGCGCTCGGGCGTGATGAACGCGAACCCGCAGTTGAAGAAGTCGTATGCGACGCCAGCGTTGATGCGGTTGGACGGGAAGGAGGTCCTCTTGTCGCAGGGAGCGGATTGGTTATACGCCTACGACCCTGGGACGGGGGTGGAGCACTGGAAGGTGAAGTACGGGCAGCTTGGCTTTTCGTTGTCGTCCCGCGCGGTGTTTGGGCACGGCAACATGTACCTGTGCACGGGCTATGCGCGGTCGGAGGCGCAGGCGATCCGGCTGGAGGGCGGCGAGCGGACGCAGGTTTGGCGATATGCGAAGGGCGCCCCGACCATGTCATCGCCGCTGCTGGTGGGGGACGCATTGTACTTCGTGTCGGACACGGGCGGGATGTTCACATGCCTCGATGCGCGGACGGGAGCCGAGGTGTATCGGGAGCGGCTGGGTGGGAACCACTGTTCGTCGCCCTTGCTGGCCGAGGGCCGCATTTACTTGAGCGATCGTGACGGGGTGACTTCGGTGATCGAGCCGGGCCGCACGTTCCGCCTGCTGGCGAGGAACTCGCTGGACGGGAAGATCATGGCGTCGCCGGCGGCGGTGGGGGACTCCCTGTA
>JBJSZF010000673.1:0-3899 GCA_046090125.1 Verrucomicrobiota bacterium | reverse complement strand
GAGCGAGGCGGCGCCATTGAGGTCATTGACCACGACGTCGAGGTCGCCGTCGCCATCGAGGTCCGCCAACGCCATACCCGTCGCGATGCCACGCTCCTGGAAGCCCCAGGCACGCGACACGTCCTCGAAGCGCCATCCACCCCGGTTGCGGAACGCCATGCGCTCCTGTTCCAACGACGGGAACCGCGCCCGGCGCCGCAGCGCCTCGGCGTCGGGCAACCGTCCGCGCTGGCGTTCCTGCTCCAGCTCCGCCGCCACGTCGAGATCCTGGACGTCCCGGACAAAGCCCGTCCCAACCAACACGTCCTCCCAGCCATCCAGGTCCACGTCCAGGAACACGGGCGACCACGACCAGTCCGTCGCCGCCAGCCCCGCCGAGAAGGCCAGCTCGCCGAACCGGCCGGAGCCGAGCCCGCGGAACAGCGTGTTGCGGGGCGATTGCGGCCACTCCGCCCCCAGCCCCGGCACCTTGGGCCGCAAGGCATGCGTCGTCGCCTGCACCTGCCGTTGCACGTGCGTCCGGCCCCGCATGTCCGTCACCATCAGGTCGTCTTCGCCGTCTCGGTCGAGGTCGCCCGCGTCGATGCCCATCGAGAACCAGCTCGTCACCGGGAAGGCGTTCCTCGGGAAGGCCTCGAAGGTGCCGTCGCCTCGGTTGCGCCACGCCCGGTCCGGCGACGCAAGGTCGCCGCACACGTACAGGTCCGGGCGGCGGTCGCCATCCAGGTCCCGGAACAAGACGGACAAGGACCAGTCGTAGGGGGGCTCGCGCAACGGTCGTCCCGCCGCGTCTCGGAACGCCCCCTCCGTCCAAGGCACGCGCCGGAACCGGCCCGCGCCCTCGTTGAGGTAGAACGCGTCGGCCTCGCCGTCCTCGATCAACTCGCCCTTCGGCCCGATGCGGAACCGGCCCGCCAAGTCCGGCTCGGTCGTGGGTCGGCCATCCACGTGCGTCACCACGAGCCGTCCGTCCACCCGGCCCGTCCGCAGCTTGATACTGAATCCATCGCGCACCGTGCTCGTGCGATAGTTGGCCACGTAAAGGTCGAGGTCCCCGTCGCCATCGGCGTCCGCAAGCGCCATCGACATGCTGCCCGCTGCGGACGCAAGCCCCGCCTCGGCGGTGACATCCCCGAAACGTCCCTTCCCGTCGTTGCGCCACAGCGAGACCCCGCGCCCAACGCCCGCCACGAGCAAGTCCAGGTCGCCGTCCCCGTCCACGTCGGCCATGGCCACGCCGGTGGCGTCGCCGCCTGCGGCCTCAAGGGCCGGCTGCTCGGATGGCTCGAACCTCAGGCTCCCGCGGTTCAGGAACAAGCGGTTCGGGCCGTCGAGCCCGGCGAGGAAGACGTCCGGCAACCCGTCGCCGTCCACGTCCCCCAGCGCGACGCCGGATCCATTGAGCAGGACGTGGTTCGTCAGGGACCGCCCATCCGCGAGGAGGTTGGTGAAGGCGATGCCGGTGTCCGCTGCGGGAAGGCGCCGCAGAAGGGTCGAAGACGGTGGTGAAGCCATCGTCCCGAGGTCACGCCAACGATGGCCCGGTTGCTCGGTCCACGAACCGGCGGCGAACGCGACACCAGCGCACCACGCGCCCCCTGCCCACGCCATGATGCCGACGCTCCACAAGGCGCGCCCCCGCGGTTCACGCCCCGCGTGCCTTGGCTCCAACCCTTCCTCGACTCGCGCCACGGGCGGCAGACTTCCCATGGATCGAACGCCATGCCAGCCCGTTTCCGCAGCAGAAGGCACAACGTCAAGCCGCACCCATGGCTCGAGGTCATGCCACGCCACCCGGCGACCCGCACGTGCGGGGCTTCCAGCGGGATCGTCCTTGGGCAACGCGCCCCCCGATTCGGCCAACCAAAGGCTCGTCCGCCGCCGCCATGATCTTCAACCATGCGGAAGCCATGAGAACGTGCCCCGCCCTGTTGGCCGTGACGCTGCTGGCCGCGACCTGCGCGACCACCGGCCTCCCCGTGCGCGCCCGGGCCTCCGACTTCCAGGGCGCCACGCATCTCATGCCGTTCGACGAGGACCTCATCGGCTACGGCAAGGCCCGCGAGACCAACGCCATCACCCGCTTGCAGCAGCGCATCGACGACGGATCCGCCCGGCTCACGCGGGACGCGCGCGGAAGCCTCCTTGCCTCGATTCTCCGCGAGTTGGCCGTGCCCGCGTCGTCGCAGGCCCTTGTCTTTTCCAAGACGTCGTTCCAGCGCGACCGCATCGGCCCGTCCAACCCGCGGGCATTGTACTTCAACGAACTCGTGTACGTGGGGCATGTGCCGGGTTCCGCCATCCTGGAGTTCACGGCCGTGGACCCGGCCTTGGGCGCGGTGTTCTACACGCTCGACGAGTCGCCCGCCCAACGCCCTCGCTTCGTCCGAACCGACCAATGCACCGAATGCCATGCCTCGGCCCGCACAATGGGCGTGCCGGGACACCTCGTGCGGTCGTTTGAAACCGACGAGTCGGGCGTGGTGGACCTGCTCACGGCGGTCGATCCCGTGAATCATCGGACGCCCCTGGCGGATCGTTGGGGGGGCTGGTTCGTGACCGGGCTTCACGGCACGCAAACGCACCGGGGCAACCTCATAGGCAAGGCCGACCACGAACGGCAACGGACAACCCCCAATCACTCCGGCAACGTCACGAACCTCTCGCGCTGGATCGAGCCTTCCAAGTACCTCGCGCCCACCAGCGACATCGTCGCGCTCATGGTGCTCGAGCACCAGCAACACGGGCAGAACTTCATCACCCGCCTCGGCTACGAGGCCCGCCTCCAACTTTCCGCCTACGGCCACGTCCAATACCTCCGGCCCCAAATCGACGCCTTCCTCCGCTACGTCCTGTTCGCCGACGAGGCCCGACTCGCCGCACCCATCGCGGGCTCTCCCGCATTCGCCCAAGACTTCGTCGAAGCAGGGAGGCGGGATTCCAAGGGTCGTTCCCTCCGGGAACTGGACCTTCGCACGCGCCTGTTCGCGCACCCGTGCAGCTTCCTTCTCCAGGGCGAGGCGTTCGCCGCCCTTCCACGCGCCCTCCGCCAACGCATCCTCGAACGTCTCGACGAGGCGCTCGCCACCGCCCAGCCCAACGACGCCTCCCACCACATCCCGCCCTCCGAAAGGGCAATCCTCCGCGAAATCCTCGCGGATACCGTCCCGGGATATCCCCAGGCGCCGGCCTTGCCCCCGTCTACCCAAGGCGGCGCGGGCCGTTGATCGGGATGCACTCCCCGGCAGAGCGACGGCGGTGACCGCCCCATGGCCACCCGTCCCAGCATCTCGTCCGGCACCACCTGGGCTGGGCACGACATCTTTGCCGGGCTGCGTCCATCCGCGGAAGCCGGACGTCGCCATGCCATCGTGAGGCTGGGCTCGGGGTTCAAACGCGACGCTTGAACCCATCCCGCCGCGCGCCCCACCCTCGTCGCATGTCATCCCGATCCCTCGTCACGTCGCGCCGCGCCTTCCTGCGCTCCGCCGTCGCCGCCACGTTCGCCGCCCCCTTCATCACCCGGGACCTCATCGCGCGGCCCCCCTCCAGCCAAGTCCTGCACGCCAGCTTCGGCGCCGGCGGCATGGCCTGGGCGGACCTCAACGAGATCGCCAGCCACAAGGCCGTCCGTATGGTCGCCGTCGCCGACGTCGATGCGTCGCGCACCGCCGAGTTCCGGAAGAAGTTCCCGGAGGCCCGCATCTACACGGACTACCGCCAGTTGCTCGACAAGGAGAAGCTCGACTCCGTCAACGTCTCCACCCCGGACCACATGCATGCCCCCCAGGGAATGGCGGCCCTGCAGCGCGGCATCCATGTCTACGGCCAGAAACCTCTGACCCACGATCTTTACGAGTGCCGTCGGCTGACCGAGGTGGCGAAGCAGAAGAAGCTCG
>JBJSZF010000672.1:0-5807 GCA_046090125.1 Verrucomicrobiota bacterium | reverse complement strand
CTGGAGATGGCGACGGTGCGGGGTGCCCATGCGCTGGGGCTGCGAGACGGCACGGGATGCATCGTGGAGGGAGGCCCTGCGGACCTCTGCGCGATCCCGGACGGCGGGCCGGGATCGGACGTGCACGAGGTGATCGCCGGGCATGTGGGCGCGGTGCTTGGAACGTGGATTGACGGCGTGCGGGAGGCCACGTGCGCATGAGCGGGGGAGGGCAGGCGGCGTTGATCACGGGCGCGTCCGGCGTGTTGGGCGGCGCGTTGGTGGACGCGTTCCTGGCGTCAGGTTGGACGGTGGTGGCGGGCCGGCATCGAAGGGAGGTGCGCCAGCGAGAAGGTGCCTTCCACGTGGTGCCCCTGGACGCGCGGCGCGACGAGGATTGGGCGGCGGCGGCGACGGCGGTCAGTGCGCTGGGTGTTCCGTTGGGAATGGTGGTTCACAACGCGGGGTTTCCGGCCGCCGGATTGGTGGCGCGCATGGGGTGGGAGGATTGGGACGACGCCATGGACTCGATGACGCGTCCGGTGGTTGCTGGGACGCGGGCGCTGTTGCCCTTGATGGAGCGCGCCGGCGGGGGGCATGTGCTGGCCGTGGGAAGCCATGCGATGCGCCTGGGCGGCGCGGGTCAGTCGGCTTATGCGGCGGCAAAGGCGGCGATGGTGGGGGCGTGCCGAGCGTTGGCGGCGGAACTCGCGCCGGGGAACATCCGCGTGAACGTGCTGCTTCCCGGCCTGCTCGACGGCCCGATGCTTGCGGGGTTGTCCGAGGAGGAACGGCGGCGGCGGCTGTCCGCGACGTTGCTCGGCTGTCCCAACGACCCGTCCGAGGCGGCGCGGTTCGCGGTGTTCCTCGCGGGGACGCGGTCGGTCACGGGCCAGGTGTTCGCGATGGACTCGCGCCCGATGGCGTGGGCGTGAACGGCGGGGAGCGGGGAGCCGGGAGCGCGGCCGTCCCCGGCCGCACCGCCATTCTCAAGCCTTGCGGCACCGGTCCGCTCCCCGCTTCCCGCTCCCGCGTCACCGACACCTTCGGGATGCACGGGTGCCCCTGCGCCCGCGCGAATCGTCCTTGGCTCCGGGGGGCTGGGAGCTTTGACTGCGGCGCATGAAATCCTGGTGGATGCGGCTCGGGGCGTTGCTGGGCCTGTTGGGGATGGCATGGGTGTCGGCGCGTGGGGCGGACCCGGCGTGGCTCGCCGAGCGATACACGAAGTACGAGCACCGGATCCCGATGCGGGACGGCGCGAGGTTGTTCACCCGCGTGTACGTGCCCAAGGACGACTCCACCAACTACCCCATCGTCATCACCCGGACGCCCTACGCATTGAAGCCCTATGGGTCCGACCGTTACTCGGGCCCGGGCGGCAGCGTCGAGAAGCTGGCGAAGGACGGCTTCATCCTCGTCTCGCAGGACGTGCGCGGGCGGTACGGTTCCGAGGGGACGTTCGTGCACATGCGCCCGTTCAACCCGGCCAAGGGGGCGAAGGACACGGACGAGAGCACGGATGCGTGGGACACCATCGACTGGCTGGTGAAGAACGTGCCGGGCAACAACGGCCGCGTGGGCATGTTCGGCATTTCCTACCCGGGCTTCTACACGTCGATGGGCATGATCCAAAGCCATCCGGCGCTCAAGGCGGCGTCGCCGCAGGCTCCGATCACGGACTGGTTCGCGGGCGATGACATCCATCACAACGGGGCGTTCTTCCTCTCGCAGAACTTCAACTTCTTCTGGGCCTTCGAGAATCAGCCGGAGGACCCGCTGCACGAGCCGGGCAAGTCGTGGAACTTCACGTCGCGCGACGGGTACGAGTTCTTCCTGCGGCTGGGGCCGTTGCGGAACACGGAGGAAAAGTTGTTCAAGGGCCGGGTCCCGGCGTGGCGGGACTTCCTGGAGCACCCGGACTACGACGCGTGGTGGCAGGCGCGCAACATCCGCCCGCACCTGAAGGGGATCACGTGCGCGGTCATGACCGTGGGCGGGTGGTTTGACGGCGAGGACTTGTTCGGGGCGCTGGAGACGTATCGGTGGGTGGAACGCCTCAACCCGGGCATCACGAACCAGCTCGTCATGGGGCCGTGGACGCACGGGCAATGGAGCGGGGGCGACGGCGACAAGGTGGGCGACGTCAGCTTTCGCGCGAAGACGTCCGAGCATTACCGGGACAAGATCGAGCTGCCGTTCTTCCGGCGGCACCTCAAGGGGGACACGAACCAGCCGTCGTCCGAGGCCCACATCTTCGAGACGGGCACGCATCGGTGGCGGCGGTTTGACGCGTGGCCTCCGGCCGGGGTGCAACGCCGCGAGCTGTACTTCCATCCCCGGGGCGGCCTGGCGTTCAAGGCCCCGGGCGGCGCGCCGGACGCGGGCTTCGACGAGTACGTGAGCGACCCGTCCAAGCCCGTGCCCTTCACGATGGAGGTGACGACCGATTATCCGCGCGGGTATCCCACGCACGACCAACGCTTCGCGGCGTCCCGCACGGACGTCCTCGTGTACGAGACGCCCCCGCTCGAGGAGGATCTGACCGTCGCGGGGCCGGTGGGCGTGGAGCTGCACGTGTCCACGTCGGGGACGGACTCGGACTGGGTGGTCAAGCTGATCGACGTGTACGACCCGGACTTCCCGGACCCGCAGCCCAACCCCTCCTACCTCGTGATGGGCGGTTACCAGCAACTGGTGCGCGGCGACGTGATGCGCGGGCGTTATCGGAACAGCCTGGAGAAGCCGGAGGCGATGGAGCCGGGGAAGCCGACGCCCGTGACGATGGAGATGCCCGACGTCCTGCACACGTTCCGGCGCGGGCACCGGATCATGGTGCAGGTGCAGAGCTCGTGGTTCCCGTTGGTGGACCGCAATCCGCAGACGTTCGTGAACATCTACCGGGCGCGGGAGGAGGACTTCCGGAAGGCGACGCAGCGGGTGTACCGGTCCGGGGACCGTGCGTCGCGCCTCGTGCTGGGCGTGATGGCGTCGGGGAAATGAGGCGCCACCGGGCGAGGCGAACGCGCTGTGGGCCATGCGTCGCCTCCCCGGGCTGAAGTTGCTGGCCGGGTGCGTCCGCGTGGTCGCGAGGGCGTGGCGGACGGGGCGTTGCGACGACGCGACGTCCTTCAAGCGCCCCGGAACCGGCGGTTGCCCTCGCCCGCGCCCTCCGGCGCTCCGCGAGTCCTCCGATGGGTTCTGGCCATTCCGCGTGCCGGTTCACCCCTACCACCAACGCATTTGGCGCAGCGTCGTCTCGCGCAGGCCGCTGACGCCGAGTCCCAGAAGCCGAAGCGGCCGGTGCACGAGCCGGTGCCGTCCCAACAGCCAGCAGCCCAGCCGGTAGATGTCGGCCGCATCGATCACCGGCTCGTCCCGCGAGAACTGCCGGGTGAGCGTGGTGAAGTCCCCATACCGGACCTTCACCTGAACCGTTCCCGCCGACAGCCGTCGCCGCTCCAGCTTGGAGGCCAGCTCATCGGCCTGCTCCCGGAGGCATCGGCGAAGCGTGGGCCGGTCGTCCGTGTCGTGCTCGAACGTGTTCTCGCTGCTGATGCTCTTCACGTCGTCGCCCACGTCGAGCGGTCGGTCGTCATCGCCGAAGGCGAAGCGCTTGAGCGTGGGGCCCCAGGAGCCCACCAACGACCGGAGGTCGCCTGCATGGTCTTGCAGGTGGCCCACGGTTCGGAGCCCGGCACCTTCAAGCACCTGGCTGGTCACTTGTCCCACGCCGTGCAGGGCGCGCACGGGCAAGGGGCGGAGGAAGGTCACCTTGTCGCGCTCGGGGATCAGCGTGAGCCCACGAGGCTTTTGGAAGTCGCTTGCGAGCTTGGCGAGCAGCTTGTTGGAGGCGATCCCGATGCTCGCGGACAGGCGGCGTTCATTCAGGATGCAGGCCTGGAGTTCACGGGCGATGGGCAAGGCCCGCATCAAGGCGTCGTCCGCGTCGCCTGGCCCATCCCCGACGCGCCCGCTCAGGTCCAGGTAAGCCTCGTCCACGGACACCTGCTGGATGGTGGCCCCCGTCTTGGCGACCAGCCTCATGATGGCGTGGGACTCCTCCCGGTAGGCCTCCATCCGGGGCCGGACGAACACCGCGTCGGGGCATAGCCGGGCCGCGGTGCGGGAGGGCATGGCGGAACGGACGCCGAACGCGCGCGCCTCGTAGCTGGCAGCGCAGATGACGCCCCGCCGGTCGGGTGCGGCGCCCACGACGACCGGCCGCCCCTTGAGCTCGGGGCGGTCCCGTTGCTCCACGGACGCGTAGAAGGCGTCCATGTCGAGGTGCAGGATGACGCGATGGGCGGGCACGAGGTCGAGGCTGGACGCGCCTAGGGTCGTGGGCGTCTAGGGGGCGTTGGGGATGGGCCACTCGACGGCAGAGCACGCGCCGCCCTCGTCCCGATTCGAGAGGGTGAAGGAGGCCGCGTTACCGTGCAGTTGATGGAGGCGGCGTCGCGTGTTCGACGTGCCAATGCGTTCGCGTCGGCTTTCGCTTGGGTCGGGTTGTGTGAGGCCGGGGCCGTCGTCGAGGACCTCAATTCGCAGGCGGCCCTCGGCTGGTTTCCAGGCCCGGATGACGACGGTCACGGGCCGGGCGATGGGCTCGACCCCGTGCTTGATGGCGTTTTCGACGAGCGGTTGCAGGAGAAGGTTGGGCACGGGTTGGTCAAGCAATCCGGGGTCGATGTCACGCCGGACAACGAGTCGTCCCGGGAAGCGCATTTGCTCGAGGTCGAGGTATCGGTCGAGAAACGCCAGCTCGTCGCGCAACGGAACAACGGGCTCGTCGCTGCGGTCCAAGGAGTGACGCAGCATGGAGGCGAGGCGCACGAGCATGGAGTCGGCGGCGTCCACGTCGCGGTACATGAGGGAGCCGATGCCGTTGAGGGCGTTGAAGAGGAAGTGGGGGTTGAGCTGCATGCGCAGGGCATGGAGCCGTGCGGATTGGAGGCGGGACTCCAGTTCCAGGAGTCGGCGCTCGCGGTCGCGCAGGAGGCGTTGGTAGGCCAGGGCATGGGTGCCCGTGACGACGACCCAATACACCAGGATGTTGAAGAAGAAGGTGGCCACCAGCACGTAGCGGAGGACGTCGCCAAAGGGCTTTTCCACGCCGCGCAGCGGCACGATGAGGTGGGCGAGCGCGGACCGCAGGAGGATCCAGGCGAGCGAGAACACGGCGGAGGCGAGGACGTGAAGCACGAGGCGGAGGCGCCACTGCGGCCCGGCGAGGTTGAAGCGCCGCGCGAGCCGTGCGGCCGGCCACGCCAGCAGCCCAAACAGGTACCAATCAGCCAGCGCGCCCGTGATGGCCGTGGCCCAGGCCACGGGCGCGCCGACCTTGGCGGAGGTGAGGTAATGCTGCCCGGCAAACGCCAGCCCCACGAGCGTCCACAAGGCGGGATAGGCCCATGCCGGGATGCGTGCCTCGTTCGAGATCATGGGTTCACGCCGGGCAGGCCGCCTCCGTCCCAGGGCGCGCCAAGGCGACGTCCCAATCCTTCCACACGGGTTCGTAGCCCATGCGCCGCAGCGTGTCGGCCACCTCCGCAGGGGATCGTCCGTCGGCGATGTCGAACTGCCCGGTGGCTCGCGTCGCCCGCGTTGGCGTGCGCCGCTCCAGCACCGCCGGATCCGCCTCCACGACACGGCCCCGGACGGTTTGGTGCAACCGGTCGTCGCCGGCACCGGTGTAGCCGCCCGGCTCGGTGTGGCTGCCGGCGCTGGCATGGGTGAAGCCAAGTCCAAACAACCCGTCGCGCAACCGTGCCGGCTCTCGCGTCGAAAGCACCAGGCCCGCGTCCGGCAGGAACAGGCGGAAGGCC
>JBJSZF010000671.1:0-3034 GCA_046090125.1 Verrucomicrobiota bacterium | reverse complement strand
GATCTCGGCCAGGCGCTTCAGGAGGGGCGTGGGAGCCTTCTTCTCCTCGTGCGGGTAGCTGATGCGAAGGCCGATGTCCGACACCATGCCGCCCAAGGCGTACTCGATGAAGGCCTTGTCGATGCGCTTGGAGGCGCGGACGGGCTTCAGGGACAACGTGCTGAGGATGATGCTGAAGAGGTCGCGCAGCACGCCGCCGGTGTTCTCGATGAGGTGGTCCAACGCGTCGTCTGGCAGGAGCGAGGGAGCCACGCGCGCACGGACGATCTCGCGCAGGACAGCGCGTCCTCGTTCAGGGCCAGCCCGTGGTCCTTGGCGACCTCGACCATGCGCGTGCAGACCGCGAGGAGCACGTCGGCGGCCTCGTTGCCGCTGACGGGGAGCACGCCGTGCGCGTCCAGCTTCACGACGAGCCAGAGGGGCCCCAGCTCGGAAAGCACCTTGTTGATCTCGGTACGCTTCCCGCAGCCCGGATAGCCGCGGACAAGGATGGGCTGGGCGTCCGGTTGCTGGAGCAGCTCGCGAAGGTCCTGGCGGAAGTCCCCGTTTTCGGCGTGTGCGTCGCTCGTCTCGCGCCAGAAGTCCTGGAGCAGCTCGAGGTCCAAGGAGCCCAAAGTGCCGTTGCGTCGGGCCTCCTCGAGCGCGGTGGCGGGCGGGCGGTGGCTCATGGCATGGCAGGACGATGCATGATTCGACGTGGAGACGGCACCACGGGCGCGCGGGCGGGTTCAACGGGAAAGTGGGGCGTGGGGCGGGGAGCGTGTGGCGTGTGGCGTGTGGCGTGTGGCGTGTGGCGGGGAGCGGGGAGCGGGGCGCGGGCGGCGGGGCGGCGGGGAGCAGCGAGCAGCGAGTGGCGATTCCCGCACTTGTCCTCCTTCCGCCTCGACCGGCACCCTCCTTCCCCATGGCCGCCCTAGGCACCTTCGAGCACTTCGCCGACGAAATCGCACGTCTCGTCGAGCAGTTCGACCGTCACCTCGTCGAGTACAAGGGGCCCGCCTATGACGAGGCCAACGTCCGCAAGGACTTCCTCGACCCCCTCTTCCGCGCCCTCGGCTGGGACATGGACAACCGCGCCGGCCTTATCCCGCGCGACCGCCAGGTCGAGATCGAGAGCCGCACGGCCGTCGGCGGACGCCATCGCCGCGCCGACTACCTCTTCCGCGTCGCCGGGCGCGAGCGCTTCGTCTGCGAGGCCAAGAAGCCCTCCGTCGAGCTCGACTTCCGCCACGCCTTCCAGGCCAAGCGCTACGCCTGGAACAAGGGCCTCCCCGTCGCCCTCCTCACCGACTTCGAGCACCTCAAGGTCTTCGTCGTCGGCGGACGCCCCGTCCCCGACCAACCCGACGTCGGCCTCTGGAGGACGTGGGACTTCCGCTCCTTCCCCGCCGCCGCGCGCGAGCTGTGGGACCTGCTGTCGCGCGAGGCCGTC
This sequence comes from Verrucomicrobiota bacterium, assembly GCA_046090125.1. Classification (GTDB taxonomy): domain Bacteria; phylum Verrucomicrobiota; class Verrucomicrobiia; order Limisphaerales; family UBA9464; genus UBA6176. The sequence goes on along the minus strand of JBJSZF010000671.1, from coordinate 1,602 downwards.
GAGGGCGGCCAGATGGATCGTTGGCTGGAGGGCCTCCCCAAGAAGCCGTCGGGCAAGGGCCGCCAGCAAGGGGTGCTGCGCCCGGACCGGTCGCGGGCCCTGGACGCCGACTTCCTGGACTTCCTCGACGAGGCGCGGCGGGGGCTGGCGTCGGACCTCTATCGCCTCAACGAGCGCGAGGACCTGCGGGAGGGGAACCGCCTGAACGAGGCGGTGCACCGGATCCTGGACCGGCTGTTGTTCCTGCGGATTTGCGAGGACCGGGACATCGACACGGGGATGCGCCTGGACTCGGTGGTGGCGACGTGGCGGCGGGGGCAGGAGCGGGAGGAGGTGGGGAGAAGGGCGCGGCAACAGGGGTTGCTGGAGGAGCCGCCGGGGATGCGGGCGGGCGGTGGCGCGGATGGGAACAACCCGCCTTCAAGCCCGGCGCACGGGCGGCGGCCGGGCTCGTTGTGGTGGGCGGTGGTGGGGCACCTGCGGGCCCTGGACCAGAGGCCGCCGTCGCACGTGCCGTTCTTCAACGGGAACCTGTTCAAGCCGCACTTCAGCGAGGAGCTGGCGGTGGGGGACGCGTGGCTGGCGGGGTTCATCTCGGACATCAGCGACGAGGAGTCGCCGTACCTCTTCGACGTGATCCCGGTGGAGATGCTGGGGACGATCTACGAGCGGTTCCTGGGGAAGGTGGTGCGGCCGCACGGGCGCGGGGTGACGGTGGAGGAGAAGCCGGAGGTGCGGAAGGCGGGCGGGGTGTACTACACGCCGCGCTACGTGGTGGACCACATCGTGGAGGAGACGGTGGGGCGGCTGGTGGCGGGCCGCGTGCCGGAGGAGACGACGGGGCTGCGGATCCTGGACCCGGCGTGCGGGTCGGGGTCGTTCCTGATCCGGGCGTACGAGCGGATGTGCGAGCACTGGCAGCGGTGGCTGGCGGGGGAGCTGAAGGCGGCCATGGAGAAGGCGGCGGAGGGGGCCGGGAGCGAGGCTCACGCGGAGGCGGCGCGGCGGTCGGCGCGGTCGGCGTGGGAACGGCGTCGGCGCGGGTGGTGCTGGGTGGAGGAGGGGACGGGGGACGTGCACCTGACGGTGGAGCTGAAGCGGCGGATTTTGACGGGGAACATCCACGGGGTGGATCTGGACGGCGCGGCGGTGGAGGTGACGCAGTTGTCGTTGTACCTGAAGATGCTGGAGGGGGAGAACCGTGCGACGCTGCGGCGGGAGCGGGAGCTGTTTGCGGCGGGGACGCCGTTGCTGCCGCCGTTGCAGGGCAACATCCAGTGCGGGAACACGCTGGTGGCGTCGGACTTCTCGATGATGCCCGGGGAGCTGGTGCGGGTGAACGCGTTCGACTGGCCGGTGCGTTTCCCCGGCATCATGAAGGCGGGCGGGTTCGACGCGGTGATTGGCAACCCGCCGTATGTGCTGATGCAGGACGACTTCCGGGATGACGCGCAGTTGGAGTACTTCCGGCGGCAGTACCAAGGGGCGTCGTACAAGCTCGACACGTATCACCTCTTCATCGAGCGCGGCCTTGGACTGACGCGGCCGGGCGGCCGGTTGTCGTTCATCACGCCGTCGAACTTCATCGCCAACAACCATCTC
>JBJSZF010000670.1:0-9217 GCA_046090125.1 Verrucomicrobiota bacterium | reverse complement strand
CTTTTCTTGGGCAACCCCACTGTCAGGGAGAATGGTAACCGGTGAAAAGACTCTCCCAGGAAAAGGCGATTTTCCGGGCGTTTCCTTTCACTTTCGGGGAGAATTCTATCCGTTCACTCTCCCCCGTGTTCACTCCTTTTCGATGGCACCAACTTGGCACCAACGCGGAAATCCCCGGATTTCGGCCTGAACCGTTGGTTCAATCTCCAAGTTCAAGTCCTGCCGTGCGCACCATCCGGGGGGAAGATGCCGGATACCCCGTTGGGGCACTTCCCTTGGGTTGGGCGGGATTCCCAACTTCTGGGTTCTCCCCAGTTTCCCACCCTCGCCCCTCGCCTGCCGCTCCCCGCCTCGCTTGATCCGGTTTCAGTTCCCGGGCATACGGTCGATGATGGTGACGTTGCCGCTGGGGTGGTGCGTGATGGTGAGCTTGGTGTAGGTGAAGGCGACCTCCTCGGCGGGCACGTAGCCGCGCGAGGACGCGTCGCGGTTGTTGGGGGTCCAGCTCCGCACCTGCACGACGCGCGCGTTCGTGAGCTTGTAGGTCATGAGCAGGGATTGCGTGCCATTCGCGTCCGTGGTGGTCATGGTCATGGTGACGTCGCTGAGGTTTTCGTTCGTGACCAAGGCCTGGGAAATCAGCGGGGTGGCGGCGTTGAGCAGCTTGACGACGCGGAAGGTGCGGTGTTGGACCTTGCCGGTGGGCTGGCCCGCCGCATCCATGGTCACGGCCATCTCGTGCTCGTAGGCGAGAACGTTGTGCTGGCCGGGCGCGATCTTCTCGGTGGACTCGCCCGGGAAGGACGGGGTCTTGGTGCCGACGATGCGGAGGAAGTTGCCGGTCATGCCCGCGCTGGTGGCTTGGTTCGACTGGCCGTGCAATGCGCGGGCGGCTCCCAGGAGCGTCCATCCCAGGGCCAGCCACACGCGTGTCTTCGTCATGGTCCTCATCGTTTCCCGCCTTTCTTGGATTTGAGTGGTCGTCCGGCTGCCTCACCGCAGCTCGAGCTTGTAAAATGCTGCGTCGCCGCGGAGGGCGGCGACAAACGTCACCACGCCATCGCCTGCCGCCGTGGCTTCCCCGACGACGCTGAAGGGACCTTGCGGTGCGCTTGCCCGCAACAGTGTCACCGCGCGCTGCAAGGGGGCGGACGCTTGGAACTGGAGTCCGCCCCGGGCCACGTCGATGGACACAGGGCCAAGGCCCACTGGCCAAGTCGCGGCGGCATGGGGCGGCTCCGCGCGCCCATCCTCCTGGAGGCCTGCCCTGCGGTCGGATGCGGGAATGCCCGCGAAGGTTCCGCGGCCTGCGGACATGCGTTGGCCGGCGAAGGCGGAGGGGCTGCGGGCGCGTCGGCTCCACACGGCGGGCTCCGCCCATGCGGCGGGCAGGACCTCCCGGACCTCCAGCGTCGGCGCCGAAGCTGCGTCGCCCGCGAGGGGTTCGCCGAGGACGATCCGATGGCTGTCCCCGGCGAGCAGGCTGCCTGCGGGATCCAAAATCAGCGCGACGACGGTCCCGGCGGCGGGTTGCAGCCACTCGACGCGGCCATCAGCCAGCGCCGATCCGGGGCGTCCGGCGACCGCCAGCCAATCCTGCGCCTGTCCGGACACGGCGAGTGCGAGGGTCATCGCGACGAGGCAAGACGCGCGCTGCATTGGTGGGATTCCATGGGTTGGGATGGGCCTGTCAAGGCTGCGGGTCCCCCCTGAGCGTGCGTTGGGCCGGGACGGCGTGCCCGGGTTGCGTCGCCCGTCGCGATGGACAAGTCCGAGACGGCCCTGCGGGCCTAGCGCGGCTCTTCGCCGAACATCATCCGCTTCTCGAACACCACGCCCTTCTCGCGGCCTGCCAGTTGGGCCTCCAAGGACGCGTGCCGGCGCACGATGAAGCGATGCATCCGGTGCACGGGGCGGAATGGGTCGTCGATTCGCGGTTCGGGGCCGTCTTCCTCCCACGTTTCCGCCACGGCCTGCTCGAACCGGCTGACCCGATAGTCGCTTTCCTCGGCCACGGTGGGCCGAACCAATGCCGCCAGTTCGCGCACCTCCCCGCGCAGCCGCGTCGGCACGAACATGTCCCTGACGATCCGTTCCAGTTCCGCCCGGTACACCTGCCGGAACGACTCCGTGGCGAACAGACGTTCCAGCAACCGGTGGTCGGCCACCCAGGGCCGTTCGATGCTGGCCTGTTCCCGGCCTTTCACGGTGCCCACGATGGGGAACTCGCCCCAGGCTTGGTCGAGGTCCCAAGGCACGAACCCGAACCGTCCACGCGGCCCGTCGAGGTACATCATGAAGTTCTGGCCGTTGTAGAGGAACCCGTCGTAGCTGGAGATCGCCGCCGTCACGGCCACGAAGCGCGCCACCTCCACGAAGTCAAAGTACTCCGCCGCCTGCACTGCGAACTCCGCGTCCGTTGCGGACGTCACGAGCCGCGCCGCCTCCATGAGGCGCGCCTTGTGGGCGTCCGTGGCCCGCGTCTTGGGGTCATAGATGCGCTCGTAGGCGGACCAGTTGGTGCCGAGGTCCCTGAAAAGCTCGTAGGTCACCGGCTTGAACAGCGCCGCGTCCTTGCCTCGGAACGCCTCCGCCATCCAGCCCTCGTCGAGGTTTTCCACCAACACGTACAACCCCAGCGGCCGATGACGGTATCGATCCCCAATTCCCAGTCGTACCCGGGCGTAGGCCGTTCGCGGCGACGGCACCCCCGCCTCCCGGTACATCCGATACCCCATCGCGTCGCTCATCGACGAGAAGTCGGACACCAGGTTGTTGAGGTTGAGGACCGCGTTCCCTGCGAGGCCGCGGCCGGCATGGCCCCGGGCGAGGTCCACCTTGAAGGGCTTCTTCAATGCCGTGAACGAGTTCAGGAACGTCCCGTTGCCCTTCAACCGGACCGAGGTGCTCTCGAACGTCACGCCGCCGACGGTCACGCGACCCTTGGACCAGGGTTGACCGAGCCCCATCACCCCCGCCAAGCCATTGCGCGGCGCCGCGTCGTTGCGAAGGGGGAACTTTCCGTCGGGCGCATTGAAGTCCACCGACGGCGTGTGGCCCGTGGGTTGCAAGTCCCGCCATTCCTGCTCCGTGAAGGCCAAGTCCACCCGCCAGACGTTGGTTCGGAGGAAGAACGCCGCGCGATCCAGCATCCGCGATGCGTCCAACGTCGGCCCCGGCCACCGGTCCTCCGGCTCCTGGCCCGCCGGAGTCCCGGGCGGGGGCCACGGGCGATCCGTTGGCGCGACGGACTCGGTCTTGGATGATTGACTCCCGGCAAACCACAGGGAAACCCGCCCGGTCCGCCACAGCACGACGCCGGTCAAGGCGGCCAGCAACACCAACGCCACGATCCCGCCTGCGAGCCAGAGGCAACCCGTAAACAGCCGACGCCGCAAGGGCTGCCGCGCCTTCCCTTCTTCGCTTCCTGGTAACGACACGGTCGTCATTCAGCCACGCGGACGCTCCGTGGTCGATGCCGATGCGCCCCCCGCGCCCAGGTCCGGGCGCCCTCCGTGGGCGGCTGAGGGGCGATGCCCGGGTGCGAGGGGCCGACCGCTGGGCGAAGCGCGAGGGAGGCGGTGCGAGGACCTCGGCGCGCGGGGATCGGGGTGCGGGGATCGGGGTGCGGGGTGCGCTGGGAGCGCCCCGACGCACGGGGCCGACTTTTTGGATTCGTTTCCGTCCCACGTTCTCCCCGCCTCCCGCCTCCCGCTCCCCGCCTCGTCGGCCCTTTGCATCCTTGAACCGCACGCCATGGGGCAGCCAGCCTTGGGGCGAAGCGCATGAAGTCCGGTCGTTCCCTCGCCCTGCTGTCCTTGCTTGCCATCGCGGGCTTGCTGGCGGCGCTTTGGGGCTCGTCGCGGTCCCCCGGGCGCGCGGCCTCGGCCCCCTTGCTGGTGCATTGCGCGGCGGGGTTGAAGGGGCCGGTTGAGGCGGCGGCCAAGGCCTATGAACAAGAGACTGGCACGCCCATCCAGCTTCAGTTCGGAGGGTCCGGGACGTTGTTGTCCAACTTGAAGGTGTCGGGACAGGGCGACCTCTTCGTGGCGGCGGACGCGTCGTTCATCGAGGCGGGCCGCACGAACCAACTGTTGGCCGAGGTAATCCCGCTGGCCCGCATCTCGCCCGTCGTCGCCGTGCCCAAGGGAAACCCGCGCGCTGTAGCGGCCGTGGCCGACCTGCTGAGGCCGGGCACGCGCGTGTCCATGGCCAACCCGGATGCGGCGGCGATTGGCGCGGTCGTGCGGAAGGCACTGCAAGGGACGGGGCAATGGGCGGCGTTGGCCGGGGCGGCGACGGTGTTCAAGCCGACGGTCAACGACGTGGCCAACGACGTGAGGGTGGGCGCGGTGGACGCGGGGATCGTGTGGGACGCGACGGCGGCGCAGTACCGGGAACTGGAGGCGGTGCGGGCCCCGGAGTTGGCGGGCGCGTCCTCCGAGGTGTCGGTCGCGGTGTTGCGGACGTGCGGGCAGGCGTCGTCGGCGCTGGCTTTTGCGCGCTACCTGGGGGCGCGGGACCGGGGCCTGGGTGAGTTCGCGCGGGCGGGCTACGCGGTGGTGGGTGGCGACGCATGGAAGGCGCGGCCGGAGGTGGTGGTGTACAGCGGCGCGGTGAACCGCCCGGCGTTGGAGCCGTTGCTGGCGGAGTTCGAGGCGCGCGAGGGCGTGCGTGTGACGCGCGTGTACAACTGCTGCGGCATCCTCACCGCGCAGATCCGGTCGGGCCAACGCCCGGACGCGTACCTCGCCTGCGACACGTCGTTCATGACGACGGTCTCGAACGTGTTCGGGCCGTCCACGGACATCTCGCGGACGTCGCTGGTGTTGCTGGTGCGACGCGGCAACCCGATGGGCGTGCGGACGCTGGAGGACCTGGGGCGCCCCGGGTTGCGTGTGGGGCTGGCGCAGGAACAGCAGTCCGCGTTGGGGGCATTGACGGCACGGGTCCTGCGGTCGCGCGGCTTGTTGGAAAGGGTTCGTCCCAACGTCCGCGTGGAGACGCCCACGGGCGACCTGCTCGTGAACCAGATGCGCGGCGGCGGCCTGGACGTGGCGGTGGTGTACGCCGTGAACGCCCGGTCGGCCCGCGAGGCCTTGGACGCGGTCCCGGTGGAGGACGCCGGGGCGGTGGCCATCCAGCCGTATGCGGTGTCGCAGGCGACGGCGAACGCACGCCTGATGGAACGGCTGGGCGAGCGGCTCCGGTCGGCCTCGGGCCGGGCGCGTCTGGAGGAGGCGGGGTTTCAACCGCAATGAAGGCGGCGAGGCGAGGGGATCCCGAGAGCGGCGTCGATCGCGGCCTGAGCCCGGCGAGCGACGGGTGGTTTCTTGGGGCGTTGGCGGTGCTGGGCGGCCTGTACGTGGTGTTGCTGGGGGCAACATTGATGGCCGACGTGGTGTACACGACGCCGGGCCATCTGTGGCGGGCGTTGCAAAGCCCGGAGATCCGCCACGCCGTTCGCCTCTCGCTGCTCAGCAGCACGTTGACCACGTTGCTCTCGCTGTGGGTGGCGGTGCCCATCGGGTACCTCATGACCCGGCATCCGTTCCGCGGCCGCGCCCTCGTGGACGCGTTGCTGGACATTCCGATCGTGCTGCCGCCGCTGGTCATCGGGCTGAGCCTGTTGATCCTGTTCCAATGGGCCCCGTTGCGCGCGCTGGAACGGGTGTTCCCGGTCACCTACGCGGTGCCGTCGGTCGTGCTGGCCCAGTTCATGGTCGCGTGCGCGTTCGCGGTGCGGACGTTGCGGGCGACGTTCGAGTCGCTGGACCCCCGGCCCGAGCAAGTGGCGCTCACGCTGGGGTGCTCGCGGGCGGAGGCGTTCTGGCGCGTGGTGGTGCCCTCGGCGCGCAAGGGCATCCTCACGGCGGCGACCCTCGCGTGGGCCCGGGCGCTGGGGGAGTTCGGGCCCATCCTGGTGTTCTCGGGGGCCACGCGCATGCGGACGGAGGTGTTGCCTACGACGGTCTTTCTGGAGCTGAGCGTGGGCAACCTGGAGGCGGCCGTGGCGGTCTCGTTGCTCATGGTGGCGGCGGCGGTGGCGGTGTTGTGGATGATCCGCGCGCGCGGGACCGGGTCGGTGCTGGGGAGGGCGTCATGATCGAGCTGGAAGGGGTGACGGTGCGGGCGGGTTCGTTCGTGCTGGAGGACGTCTCGTTGCGCATCCCGGCGGGAAGCCATGCGGCGTTGATGGGGCGGACGGGGTCGGGGAAGACGACGTTGATGGAGGCCATCTGCGGGCTGCGGCGCGTGACGGCCGGGCGCGTGCGGATCGATGGCCGCGACGTGACGACGGCGTCGCCCGGGGCGCGGGGAATCGGCCTGGTGCCTCAGGACGCGGCGTTGTTCGGGCACTTGACGGTGCGGGAGCACCTGACGTTCGCGCTGGAGCTGCGGGGTTGGACGGCTGGGGCGATGGCGGCGCGGGTGGAGGCGTTGGCGGGATGGCTGGGGATTGGTGGATTGCTGGGCCGCTTGCCCGCCGGGTTGTCCGGGGGCGAGGCGCGGCGCGTGGCGCTGGGCCGGGCGTTGTCGTTTCACCCGCGGGTGTTGTGCCTGGACGAGCCGTTGTCGGCGCTCGACGACGAGACGCGCGAGGGCGTGTGCGGGCTGCTGGAGGAGACGCGCCGGCGGGAGGGCGTGACGGTGTTGCACATCACGCACAGCCGGTCGGACGCGGCGCGGCTGGCGGACGTGATGCTGAGGCTGAGGGATGGACGCGTCGAACGGGAGACCTGACGTGCCGTTGCCCGGGCTGGGGGCGGACGAGGCGGAGACCTACGCGTGGCAGATGGATGTCACGGGGATGGGCGAGGCGTCGCAGCGTCGGCTGAGGGCGGCGACGGTGATGGTGTCGCGCGTGGGCGGGCTTGGGGGCGTGGTGGCGATGCAACTGGCGGCGGCCGGCGTGGGCCGCCTGGTGCTGGTGCACGGGGGGCTGTTGAAGGCGTCGGACATGAACCGCCAGTTGCTGATGCGGGCGGACCGCGTTGGGCGACCACGCATGGAGTGCGTGGTGGAACGGCTGCGCGAGATCAACCCGCGCGTGGAGCTGGTGGCGGAGCCCAGCCATGTCACGGAGGACAACGCGGCGCGGTTGGTGGGCCTGGCGGACGTCGTCGTGGATTGTGCGCCGTTGTTCCGGGAACGGTACCTGATGAACCGCGAGGCCATGCGACGCCGCATCCCGATGGTGGAGGCGGCCGTGCGGGACCTCGAGCTGCACGTGACCACGTTCCAACGCGGATCCAGCGGATGCCTCCGGTGCCTGTACCCGGAGGAAAGCACGGAGTGGCTCCGACGCTTCCCGGTGATCGCCCCGGTCCCGGGCGTGGCCGGATCGATCGCGGCCCTGGAGGTGCTCAAGGTGGTCACGGGCATGGGACGGCCGCTGACGGGCCGGATGCTGGTGGCCGACCTCGGCGCGTTGCGGTTCCGGACGTTGAACCTTCACCGGATCGTGGATTGTCCCGTTTGCGGCGACGGGGCACCCTCGTGAGGTGGGCGCGATGCGGGGGATGTTTTCCAGCCATGGCTTGATGGGACGCTTGATGCGTTGGCTTTTGCCGACGTGGGCGGCGGCCGGCGTGCTCCTGGCCTGCCGCTACACGGTTCGCGACACAGGCTTCGTGGACCTGGGCTCGCCGTCGTACCGGTTGGCGTGGTCGGTGCCCAAGGATTCCCCCGAGTCGTTCCAACAGGCCGTGAAGGCGGCCGCGTCCGCGTTGCTGGCCGAAAGCAACGTCCGCCTGGAGGCCGCCGAGGCGCGTCCCGGCGAGGCGTCGTCGGCACGATTGATCGACCCGGAGGGTCGCGAGCTGGCCCTGGGGCGATGGGAGCCCGGCATGGACCCGTTCCGGTTGGTGGAGGCGGTGGTGACGTCGCGCATGAGGGAACAGGTGCTGGCCGAGTGCCTGCGCGGCTATGCCGTGGCGTTCCTTGTCGAGGGCACGGACGCGGCGGAGAACGCGCGCGTCGCGGAAGCGGCGCGGTCGGCACTGGCCCGCGTGGCCGCGCTGCAGCCCGGCATGCCGAAGCCGGTGGAAAAGCCCGCCACGTTGGTCGTGGTGCCGTCCTCGGGCGTGGAGGCGGAGAAGGTCCTCGTGTGGGGACTGGGGCTGGAGCCCGTGGCGACGCGTGAGCCGCGCCTTGCGTTGATGTACGGGCGCGGACGTCGGCTGGGCACGCCCTTGGAGGGCCCGTTGATCACGGCGACGACGCTTCGGGAGCGGCTGGTGTTGGTGGGCCAGGATTGCGAGTGCGACCTGGACCGCGAATGGCTCCGCGGGCCGCTGGTCCCGGCGCGATGGGACGCGGCGTTGCAACAGGCGGCGTTGGCGGCGCTGGGGTTTGATCCGGAGAACCCGATGATCCGGGCCGAGGTCAGCCGCATCGTCGAGCGCGGTCCCGTGGACGGGCAGAAGCGGAAGATGGCGGGGACGTCGCAGGCGTTGGGGTACGCGGAGGAGGCGGTGGGTGGAGGGGAAGGGGACGGGGAGCGAGGAACGGGGCGCGAGGGGCGGGATGCGGGTGGGGCGAGCGGCGAGCGGCGAGCGGCGAGCGGCGGGGCGTGGGCGTGGGGTGTGTTGGGTGGGGTGGCGGTGATGGCGTTGGGGGTGGCCGGGTGGTTGATGGGGAAGGGGGGCCGCGGGTGAGGGCGCTGGGGTGGATGGCACGGGAGTTGTGGCATCGGCCGGTGAACGCGGGGCTGGGGACGCTCGGGTTGGCGGCGGGGGTGGCGTTGCTGGTGGTGGTGCAGATGCTGGCCACGGCGGCGGAACGGGAGACGCGACGCGTCGTGCGCGACATGGGGTTCAACCTCCGCATCATCCCGCGCGAGACGGACGTGGAGCGGTTTCATGAGCTGGGCCACTCGGACCGGACGTTGCCCGAGGACGCGGCGCGGCGGCTGGCGGCTGGCGCGGGCACGTTCGTGTCGTTCAACCACCTGACGCCGACGCTGGAACGTTGGGCGAACGTGATGGGGCGCGACGCGCTGGTGACGGGCCTGGGGCCGGCAATCACGGGGCCCGGCGAGAAGAAGGCCCCGATGGGATTCACGGTCATGCCGGGTCGCGCGCACGTGGGGAGCGCGGTGGGGCGGCGGCTGGGGCTGAAGCCGGGCGGCACGTTGGAGGTGGGTGGACGGTCGTTGACGGTGGAGAAGGTGCTGGCGGAGGCGGGGACGCAGGACGACGTGCGGGTGTACGTG
>JBJSZF010000669.1:0-10201 GCA_046090125.1 Verrucomicrobiota bacterium | reverse complement strand
CCGCCCGTCGATCGCAGCAATCACCCCGGGCACCTTCTCCGCCGTCTCCACCCGCAGGTACCACGTCCCCACCGTCCCAAGATCGCCCGTCAGCTCGTCCAACAGCTTGTGGTGAAAGAACACCCCCCGGTCGTCCACCGTCCCCTCGAACACCGCCGCGATCCGCAGGTCCAGGTCGCACGGGTAAAACGTCCCGCGAAACTTCATCCGGTCGCCCACCTTCAGCCCGTACCGCTTCATTGTGTCGCGCCCCACCATGCAGCCCGTCCGGTCCTTCACCCACGCGTCGTAGTCCCCCTCCGTGATGCGGCCCTCCACCAGCAACGACCGGAAACGCGCCGGCTCCACCGCGAACTGCGCGAAGCTCGTGAACTCCTCGTCGTTGTACTGCCCTCCGAAGTACGTGAACGGCGTCACCGCCACGATCCCCGGGATGCGCTCGATCTCCGCCAACTGCCGCGCCGGCAACGGCTGCACCAACGACACCTTGTTGCGCGCAATGATGCGCAGCGACGCCCCCTCCGACTCCGGCGGCACCGTCAGCTCCCGCTGCAACGTCATCATGCTCGTCAGCAACGCCGCGCTCACCGCCACGCTCGACACCGTCAGCAACGAACGCCGTGGGTTCCTCAGCGCGTTCTTGAGGATGAACGTCCACGTCGTCACCGCACGATCTCCCCCTTCTCCAGGTGCAGGCTCCGCGTCCCGTACGCCGCCGCCTTCGGGTCGTGCGTCACCATGATCACTGTCTTCCCCGCCTCCCGCGCCAACGTCGCGAGGATCCCCAGCACGTCCGACGCCGACTTCGCGTCCAGGTTCCCCGTCGGCTCGTCCGCCACCACCAGCACCGGGTCCGTCACCAGCGCCCGCGCAATCGCCACCCGCTGCTGTTGCCCGCCGGACAACTGGTCCGGCCGGTGGTGCATCCGGTCCCCCAACCCCACCAGCTCGAGCGCCGCGCGCACCTGCTCCCGCCGCTGCGCCCGCCCCAGCCGCGTCAGCATCAGCGGCAGCTCCACGTTCTCCGCCGCCGTCAGCACCGGGATCAGGTTGAAGCTCTGGAACACGAACCCCACGTACTGGTTCCGCCATTCCGCCAGGTCCGACTCGTCCAGGTTCCCCACGTTGATCCCCTGCACCTCCACCTCCCCGGACGTCGGCCGGTCAATCCCCGCCACAATGTGCAGCAACGTGGACTTGCCCGAACCCGACGGCCCCATCAACACCACGAACTCGCCGGGTTGGATGTCCACCGACACCGAGTTCAGCGCCGTCACGTCGATGTCCCCTTGCCGGTACACCTTCGACAGGGATCGCACCCGCACGATGGGCATCCCGGTTGCAGCAGGTTGCGTCGCATCCTGCAGAGGGTGCGTGGGTTCGGGCTCGTTCACGGCGCTCGTGGGCTCGGGGTCAACGGGCTACTTCTTGTACAATGGCTTCCGCGCCACCTCCGCCGGATGTCGCGTCCCGCGAATCTCCACCTCAAGGGTCGTCCCCGGCGTTGCAAACGCCGGCGGCACATACGCCATCCCAATCCCCGCGCCCAGCGACGGGCTCTGCGTCCCGCTCACCACCACCCCCACCTTCTCGCCCCCGGCCCACACCGGGTAGCCCGGCCGCGGAGGGGCGGACCTGGCCGTCATCCGAAACGCCACGCACTTCTTGGTGACGCCTTCCGCCTTCTGTCGTGCCAGGACGGGGCGTCCCGAGAACTCCCCCTTTTCCAGGCTCACGAAGAACCCCAGCCCCGCCTCTATGGGCGTTGTCGCCTCGTCCAGCTCGTGCCCATAAAGCGGGTAGCACACCTCCGTCCGCAACGTGTCGCGCGCGCCCAGGCCGGCCGGAACCAATCCATGCGGCCGCCCCGCCTCGAGCAACCGTGCCCAAACCGCCTCCACAGCCCTGGCGGGCACCACCACCTCGAAGCCGTCCTCGCCCGTGTAACCCGTCCGTGCCACCCACGCCTCCACGCCACCGAACGACCACCGCCCCAGCTCGTTCTTCTTCAGGTCCAACACCGACGCCACCGCCTTGCCGCCACCGGACGCGCCCGGGAACACCGACGCGATGAACGCCGCCACCGAGGGCCCTTGCACCGCCACGGCGGCCATGTCTCCCGACGCGTCCTCCACCTCCACGCCACCGCCGGGAAAGGCGGCGAGGCGCGACTGGAGCCATGCCACGTCCACGTCCGCCCGAGATGCATTGATGATGAGGAGGTATTCCTCCGTGGCTGTCCGGTACACGTACAGGTCATCCACGACGCCGCCGTCCTCCCGGCACATCAACGTGTATTGCGCGTCGCCCACGCCGAGCTTGCGCACGTCGTTGGTGAGCGCCGAGTTCAGGAACGCCTCCGCCCTCGGGCCGCGCACCCACGCCTCGCCCATGTGGCAGATGTCAAAGAGGCCCGCCGCGCGCCGCACCGCATGGTGCTCGTCCACGATCGACGTGTACTGCACGGGCATGTCCCAGCCGCCAAACTCGATCAACCGCGCACCGAGTGCTTGGTGGGCGGCGTGAAGGGGTGTTTTCCGAAGTGTCGTTCCCGTTTCCATCTGCGCCGCATCGTGCCCCGGATGCCTCCAGGCCGCGACCCGATTCTCTCACCGGCCGCCGCTCATCCCACCACCGCCTTCACCACGTCGCCCGCCACGTCCGTCAGCCGGAAATCCCTTCCATTCAAACGGAACACGAGCCGCTCATGGTCCAGGCCCAGCAGGTGCAGCATCGTCGCGTGCAGGTCGTTCACGCTCACCTTGTCCTGCACCGCCTTGTGACCCACCTCGTCCGTCGCGCCGTGGTGCACGCCACCCCGGACGCCGCCGCCCGCCATCCAGTACGTGAACGCATGCGGGTTGTGGTCCCGGCCCGGGTTCGACCCCTTCTGCGACACCGGCAACCGCCCGAACTCGCCGCCCCACACCACCAGCGTCTCGTCCAGCAACCCGCGCCGTGCCAGGTCCTCGATCAAGGCCGCCACCGGCTGGTCCGTCTCCCGCGCGAACCCGCGGTGGTTGCCCGTGATGTCCTCGTGGCCGTCCCAGCTCCGTTGGTTTTCCATCCCGCCGGAATAAATCTGCACGAACCGCACGCCCCGCTCCACGAGCCTCCGCGCCATCAGGCATTGCCCCGCGAAATGCCGGCAATGCGGCTGGTCCAGCCCGTACAGGCGCCGCACCTCCTCGGGCTCGCGCCCCAGGTCAAACGCCTCCGGGGCCGCCGACTGCATCCGGTGCGCCAGCTCGAAGCTCTCCATCCGCGCCGCCAGCTCGTCCGCCACCGGCGACGCCTCGCGATGCTCCCGCCCCAGCTCCGCCAACAAGTCGAGCTGCGCCCTTCGCCCCGCCTCGCCTACGCCCGCCGGGGGACGCAGGTTGTCGATGGGCTCGCCCTTCGGACGCAGCCACGTTCCCTGGTACACGCCGGGCAGGAACCCCGCGCCCCAGTTGCTCGCGTGCCCCTTCGGCAAGCCCCGGTCCAACGGGTCGCTCATCACCATGAACGACGGCAGGTTCCTCCCCTCGCACCCCAGCCCGTACGTCACCCACGACCCCACGCACGGGAAGCCCATGCGCGTCGAGCCCGTGTTGATCATGAACAACGCCGGGCTGTGGTTGTTCGACTCCGTGTGGCACGAGTGCAGGAACGCCATCCGGTCCACGTGCCGCGACAGGTGCGGGAACAGGTCGCTCACCCACGTGCCGCTTTGCCCGTGGCGGGCCCACGCGAACGGCGACTTCATCAACGGCCCCACCGACTCGGTGAAAAACCCCGTGCGCTTGTCGAAGCCCGCCAGCTCCTTGCCATGGCTGCGCTCCAGCTCCGGCTTGTAGTCCCACGTGTCCACCTGGCTGGGGCCGCCGTTCATGAAAAGCCAGATCACGTTGCGCGCCCGCGCCCTCGCGTGCGCCGGCCGCGGCGCCATCGGGTCCAGCGCCGCCGCCCGCGCCCGCCCGCCCAGCAGCCCCGCGTCCGAAAGCACCGTCGCCAGGCCCAGGAGGCCCGCCCCGTTGCCCGCCCGCCGCAATATCTCGCGACGGCTCAGACGCCCCTCACTCCAGATACGCGAATTCATCGAGTCCAAAGATCACCTGTCCCACGTCCCCCCAGGCCCGCACGCGCGCCCCGCCATCCGACGCCCCGCGCCCAAGCACATAAGCCAGCGCCGCCCCCTGCTCCCGCGCCGTCGGCCCCCGTCCCAAGGCCAGCCCATACATGCGATGCACCACCTCCTGGTCCCCCACCGTCCCCGCCCCGGCGCGCCGCGCCATGGCCTCCGCCCAGGATCGCACGTGCGGCCCGTTCATCAGCAACAGGGCCTGCGGGGCCACGGTCGTCACCGGCCGACGCGCCTGGCTCGTCAGCGGCTCCGGCGCGTCGAACGCCACGAGGTCCCCCACCAATTGGCTTCGCTTCACCGTCAGGTACACGCTCCGCCGCCGCGTCGCCGGGTCCAGCGTCCCTCGCCCATACATCGCCGGGTCCAGCACGCCGGACGCCGCCAGCATCGCGTCCCGCAACGACTCGGCCTCCAATCGACGCGGCGTCCAACGCGACCACAGCGCGTTCGACGGGTCCGCCGCGCGCTTCGCCTCGTCCAACGCCGACGACTGGCGGTAGGTCGCGCTCTCGAGAATCAGCCGGTGCAACGGCTTCAACCGCCACCCGCCGCGCACCAACTCCCCCGCCAGCCAATCCAGCAGTTCCGGATGCGTCGGGCGCGCCCCTTGCGTCCCGAAGTCGTTGGGCGTCGCCACGATCCCCGTACCAAAGTGCTGTTGCCACACCCGGTTCACGATGACCCGCGCCACGAGATGGCCCGCGCCCTGGTCCGCGTCCGTAAACCATGCCGCCAACGTCCGCCGACGACCCGTGTGCTTCGCCCCTGCTGGCGGCCGCCAGGTCCACCGATCCTCCGGCGCGCGCAGCAACACCGACAACAACCCCGGCGTCGCCACCCCGTCCTTCTGCTCCGTGCTGCCCCGCCTCAGGAAATGGGTGGCCTCCAGGAAGTCGCCGCCCTGCGTGTGCATCCGCACCGCCGGGTACCCCTCGGCACAGGCCAGCACCTTCGTCGTCGAGGGCTTCGGAGCGGCCTTCACGTGCGCCCCCAATCGGTCCGAGGCCTCGCGCCAACCCGGGTCCTCCACACGCCACCATGCCATCAACGTACCGCGCGCCGACGCATCCAGCCCCCGACCCGCCCGCAACGCCGCCAACGCCTCCGCCACCGGCCCGGGCATCACCGCCCCCTTCAATGCCAGTTCCCCGCCGCGCCCCAGCGACAGCCGAGGCCGCCCGATGTTGTGCCGCGTGTTCAGCTCAAACTCGAGCCGTACCTCCCACTCCGTGCCGCCCTCGAAACCCACGGGCTCCGCCAGCTCGAACACCGCCGCATGATCCTCCCCAAACTTGGGATCCACCGCCCATCCCGTCGTGCGCTCGCCATCCAAGGCAGACTTCACGGAAAGCCCGCCCGCGTTCTGCTCGAACGTCGCCCGGGCCTTCCCAAACTGGACCTCCCGCTTCTCGCCCCCGGAAGCCGGCCGCACCCACGCGCGCACGCGGCTGAGCCCGATGTTGCCGTTGTCCGCGCGCCCCGGGCCACCCCGTGTCATCGACGGATGCGCCAGCGCCTCCACGCGCAACGCCCGCACGCCCCGCGCTGTCGTCCGCGCCACGAACGTGTACTGGTCCGTGTCGCCATTCTTGCCCTCCGCGAGGAACGACCCGTCGCCCAGCGGCCGCAACGTCGCGCCCGCCTTGCTCGTCGCTTCCGTGGGCACCACCAGCTCCCATGCCGGCTCCGCCAGACGCGCCAGCCCGCCCGATGCCACCCACGCGTCCAACCTTCCAGGCAACACCGTCGCCTCGTAACGCCTCAACGCCTCCTCCAACGGCCGCCGCGCCGCGTCGTGAATCGCCTTCGCCCGCCGATAACCCTCGGGATCCATGTCCACGTCCACCTCGGCCCGCACCGTCGTCGTGAACGTGGAAAGCATCCGGTAGTAGTCGCGCGTGGGGATGGGGTCGAACTTGTGGTCGTGGCATCGCGCGCACCCGACGGTCAGCCCTAGGAACGCCGTGCCCGTCGTGGCCAGCATGTCGTCCATCGCGTCGTAGCGCGTGCGCTCGACCTCGTTGGCCGTGATTTGGGTGGGGAACACGCCCGCCCCCAGGAACCCCGTCGCCATCATCGCCATCGGGTTGCCCGCGTCGTGCTCGTCCCCGGCCAACTGCCACCGCACGAAGTCGTCGAACGGCAGGTCCGCGTTGAACGCCCGGATTACGAAGTCGCGGTAGTGAAACGCGTTGGGACGGTCGTAGTCGTGCTCGAACCCGGAGCTTTCCGCGAACCGCGCCACGTCCAGCCAATGCCGCGCCCAGCGCTCGCCATGCGCCGGGCTCGCCAGCAACCGCGCCACCCAGCGGCCCCACGCGTCCGGGGACCCGTCCCGCTCGAAGGCCTCCACGTCCTCCGGCGACGGCGGCAACCCCGTCACGTCCAGCGCCGCGCGCCGCGCCAACGTCCGCGCCGGGGCCTCCGGGGCCGGGCGGACGCCCTTGGCCTCCATTGCCGCCAAAATGAAACGGTCCACCGGCGTCCGCACCCATCCCTCGTCCCGCACCTTCGGCGGCGTCACCCGCGCCAACGGCCGGAACGACCACCACCCGCGGTCCGCGTCCGTCACCTGGCCCTTGTGCGTGGCGCGCCCGAGCCAGTTGACGTGGTCGGCCGGGAGCTTCGGCTCCTCCGCATGCACCACACCGCACAAGCCCGCCGCGCCCAAAGCCAGCCCGACGAACCACCTTCCCCATCCCAACGACCGGCCCTTCCGCCGCGCCCGCTTCACGCCAGCACCCCCTTCACCACCTCGCCCGCCACGTCCGTCAGCCGGAAGTCCCGGCCCGCGTGCCGAAACGTCAGCAGCTCATGGTCCATCCCCATCAGGTGCAGGATCGTCGCGTGGAAGTCGTGCACGTGCACCCGGTCGCGCGCCGGCCGGATGCCGTGCTCGTCCGAGGAGCCATGGACGCTCCCCGCACGCACACCGGCGCCCGCCAGCCACGAGGAGAACACCCAGTGATGATGCTCCCGTCCCTTGGCGTCCGCCGCCGCGTTGAAGGGGGTCCGCCCAAACTCGGTCGTCCACACCACCAGCGTGTCGTCCAGCATGCCGCGCGACCGCAGGTCCCTGAGCAACCCGGCGATGGCTTGGTCCACGTTCCGCGCCAGCGGCCGGTGCGTCTCCATGTCGCCGTGAGCATCCCAGTTGTCCGACGAGCCCACGTCGATCAACTCCACGAACCGCACCCCGCGCTCCGCCAGCCTTCGCGCCACGAGGCATTGCCACGCAAACCCCTTCGTGCTGCCCCGCTCCAGCCCGTACAACCGCAGCGTCGCGTCCGTCTCCCGCGACAAGTCGAACACGTCGGGCATCTCCATCTGCATCCCGAACGCCGTCTCGAAGGACCGCATGCGTGCCGCCAGCGCGGGGTCGTCTGCCCGCAACCCCAGGTGTCGGCGGTTCATGCGCGCCAACGCCTCCAGCTCCGCCTCCTGGCGACCCGGCACCACCCGCGGGCGCAGGTTCGCCACCGGCTCCGCCCCGGGCACCACCAACGTCCCTTGGTGCTCGGCCGGCAGGAAGTCGCTGGCCCACACCTGCCCGCCCGCATACGGGTTCCGCGGCGCAATCACCACGAACGAGGGCAGGTTCCGGTTCTCCGTTCCCAGCCCGTAGCTCACCCAGCTTCCCAGGCTCGGCCTCGCAAACGTGAACGACCCCGTGTGGATCCCCAGCGTCGCCTCGTAGTGGTTCGTGTGGTCCGACACCATCGACCGGATCACGCACATCTCGTCCACGCAGCCCGCCATGTGCGGGAACAACTCGCTCACCTCCGTGCCGCAGCGCCCATGAGGCCGGAACGCCCACTGCGGGCGCTTCGCGAACATCTTGAAGTCCCCCTTGCGGCCCTGGAACTCGTCCACGCTCACCGTCTTGCCGTGGTCCCGCATCAACGCGGGCTTGGGATCCCACGACTCCACGTGCGACACCCCGCCGCTCATGTACAGGAAGATCACCCGCTTGGCCTTGGGAGCCTTCAACGGCGGACGCGCCGCCAGCCCGCCCACGGCACCGCCCGCCGTCTCGGTCGCCATGCGCGACGCCAACGCCGGCACCAGCACCGTCCCCGCCGCGAGGGACCGCAGGAATCCCCGCCGCCCCAGCCCATGCCTCGTGAAGCCGTTCATCGCGTTGCCCCTCAATCCACCGTCAGAAACTCGTTGCTCGCGAACAACACCCGCGCCAAGGACGCCAGCGCCCCCTCGCCCTGGACCCGTGCATCCGAAAGGAATCGAACCCCGTCCTCCTGCTCCTCCGACGTCGGCGAACGCCCCAGCGCCATCCGGTACGCCGCCGTCACCCGGCCCGCATCCCCCGCCGCCGCCTCCATCGCGCGCGACGCCAGCCGCGCCGCCGCCGCGTGCACGAACGGGTCGTTCATGAAGTACAACGCCTGCGTCGGCACCGTCGTCGTCCGCCGCGCCGCCGTGCTCCCGTTCGGGTCGGCCCCGTCGAACAACGCCAGGAACGGATGCCGCTGCAATCGCTGCGTCATGAGGTACACGCTCCGGCGCTCGTGCCCATAAACGGCCGTGAACGGACCATGCTGCGTGTAGCCCCACGCCGTGGGCGACGGGAACGGATGCCCGCCCCCAACGCGCCGCTCGAGCCCTCCCGACGCCGCCAGCAACGCGTCCCGCACCTCCTCCGCCCCCAATCGACGCCGCGCAAATGGGACCCAGCCTTCGCCCTCCAACGCCGCGCCGCCCTTCGCCGACGCCATCCCCACGCCCGGCTCCGGGCATTCCGCCCCGTTGCTTCCCCCGACCGCGACGGGTCGCTCCAGCCCATGGCTGGCCTGCCGGTACGTCGCGCTCAGCACGATCAACCGGTGCATCGCCTTCATGGACCAGCCCAGGCGCACGAACTCCGTCGCCAGATGGTCCAGCAAGGCCGGGTCCGTGGGCCGGGAGCCCCGCAGGCCAAAGTCGTTCGGCGTGGCCACCAACGCCGCGCCGAAGTGCCATTGCCAAATCCGGTTGGCCATCACGCGCGCCGTCAGCGGGTTCGATGCGTCCGTCAGCCATTGGGCTAGCTCCAGCCTCCCGCTGGATCGCGTCCCCTGGCCCACGCGCGCACCCCCCAACACCTTCAAGAACCCCCGCGGCACCACCTCGCCCGGCTGGTCCGGGTCGCCCCGCAACTGAACCCGCGCGTCCCGCGGCGTCCCCTCCGACACCGCGTAGGCCAGCTCCACCGGCCCCTCGACCAACAACCGCTCCAGCTCGGATCGCAGCGGCCCCGCCTGGCCCTCCATCGACTCCAGCCGCGCCCGCAACGTCGCCACCTTCGCCTGCCGCTCCCGGTCCGCCACGGCCGACGCCACCGCGTCGCGCCCCGGCAACGGATCGTCGCGTACCACCAAGTTGTCGGCATCCACCAACGGCCGCGCCCCGCCGACATGCCCGTAGCTGTCGATGAACGTGTAATCCACCACCCCGTCCCAGCCCGTGGCCAACGCCCCCTCAAACGCCACCGCGCCGCCCACCCCATCCGCCGCCTCGACCACGCCCGCAAACCGCCGGGCCGAAAGATCCATCCGTACCCGCACCTGATGCCATGCGCCCGGCTTCAGGGCCGTCACCCGCCGCCGCTCGTCGCCATCGCGGATCCACAACGCGCCCCCATTGAAATGAACCTCCAACGCCGACGACGTGCCGCCCCCGTGCCCCACGTAGTACCGCCACGTGCCCGGTTCCTTGCCGTCGCCTGCGCAACGTAAGTCGAACCCCGCGTGAAGTTCCTTGGCCTTGGCTGCTTCCCAGCGCCTCGGCAGCGTCTGCCCGAACCCGTTGTAGCCCTCGCCCGCCACCATCCGCAGTCCGACGACTCCCGCCGGGTACAGGTTTCGCCACGGGCTTTGCGAGGCCGCCGAGGCCTTCACCGAGGCGTTTGGCCCCGGATGCCACGACCCCGACGGCGCCGCGCCATCGCGTTGCAGCTCGAGGTCGCCGTCCATCCCGGACAATGCCTCCAATTCCTTGCGAAGCCCCGAGGGCGACGGCCCGTCCCACGCCAACTCGGGCAGGTCCCGCGTCACCTTCCGGAACGGCACCTCGCGCAGC
>JBJSZF010000668.1:0-3006 GCA_046090125.1 Verrucomicrobiota bacterium | reverse complement strand
GTGCGTGTCGTGGGTGTCGAAGCCGTGCATGAGGATCTCCATGCGGTCGGCCTTGTCGTCGTGGTTGTCGTCCACCAGCAGGCAGAGGTTGGGTTCCTGCGAGACGTACACGCCCTCGGGCGCGATCTCGAAGCCGATGGGCAGGTGCAGCTTGTCGGCAAAGACGGTCTGCTTGTCGGCGCGGCCGTCGCCGTCGGTGTCCTCGAAGATGAGGATCTTGTCGTTGGGCCGGGATTCGCCGGGCTTGTAATGGGGATAGGCCGGGGTGACGGCCACCCAGAGGCGGCCCTTGTTGTCGAAGGACATCTGCACCGGCTTCTTGAGGTCCGGGAACTCCTTCTCGGAGGCGAACAGCTCGACCTTGTAGCCGGGCATGACGGTCATCTTGGAGATGGCGGCGGTGCCGTCGAGGTACTCGGTGTCGCGCTTGAAGTTGGACGGGACGGACGGCAGCGCGTGGGTCTGGGAGTCATCGACGACGAGGGACTTGGCCTTGCCGGCCGCGACCTCGTGGATGCGTTGGTCACGCAACGCCATCATCTCGCGCGTCTTGCGGACCTCGTCGGGATAGTTTTGGGGGCCGAAGGGGTTGTAGCGCTGGCCGTGGGTGTGGACGCCGTTCACGAGGTTGTAGTCGTTGTTCCAGAAGTAGTCCTTCTCGCGGACGGCGGCGTTGACGAGGTCCGCGGAGGCCTTGGATTGGCGGCGTTGCTTGCCGAAGGCGGCGTCGGCCAGGAGGACGGCGAGCTCGGAATAGCCGGATTCGGTGGGCGCGAAGCCGTTGATCGTCAGGGGCGTTCCCTTGCGGCGGTTGCGCGTGGCCTGGAAGAAGTCCACGAACGTGAGCCCATGGCGCGAGGCGACGCGGCGCATGGCCTCGGTGTAGAGGGCGAGGCGCTCGTTCTCGCGCTTGCCATCCGGCAGGTCCCGCGCGGGCGTCAGGTTCTCAAAGGCGATGGGGGAAACGAGGACGACGCGGGGCGCGGCGACGCCGTTGTAGGCCTTGGACAACGTGTGACGCACCCAGGCCTCCAGCTCGGCCTCGAAGTTGTCCACGCGGTTCGTGCCGTCGAAGGACTCGTTGTACCCGAAGAAGGCCAGGAGGGTGTCCGCCTTGAGGTGCGTGAGCCATTGGTCGGGCGTGGGAAAGAAGCCCCTTCCGAAGTGGGAGTTGAGTTCCGGATGGAACTTGTCGGCCCCAGGGAAGGCCCATTGCGAGACGCGCGCAGGATGGGGGCGGAAGCCGGGGGTGTCGCCCGGGCGGCCCATGTTGCGAACGATGAGCTGATGGGCGGGGTACCGGAGGTGGATCTCGGTCTCGAGGCGTCCGTAGTACACGTCGCGTTCGGCAAGTCCGTTGCCGATCAGCACGATGCGCTCGCCGGTCGCAGGGGCCGCGACCGCCTGTGACCGGGCCTGGGTGGCGGCCGGCGGCTCGGCAGAGGGGGCGTGCGGATGGTTGTTGTCACGCGACTGCGCCAGCAGGGACGCGGGCGCCGCCAACGCAAGCCACGCAAGCGCCAGGGCGACCGGGATGGAGATCGTCTTCATGAGATGGAATGATTCAATCCACGCCCGGCACCGGGGCCGGGGTGGGATGGCGCAAGGGTGTCCAAGGCAAGGGCGGGTGGCGAGAGGGAAGCGGGGGGCGGGAAGCGAGGGGCGGGAAGCGGGGGGCGGGAAGCGGGGGGCGCGTCGAATGCGAAGGGATTTCTTATGCGAAGGGTGCCCGCGAGCGCCACACCGCCTGAAGGCGGGACTCCAAACCTCGCCCCGGCGCACGACCCTCGGCCCCCCGCTCCCCGACCCTCGCTCCCCGACCCTCGCTCCCCGCTCCCCGACCCCTCGGAATCCCTCGGGCTAGGGGTTGGGAATGCCTTCGGCGGGCGTGTCGAGAAACGCGGTGAGCGGACTGGTGGGGGAGGCGGTGGACGTGGGATGGGAAAGGCCGGTCTCGTAGGCGAGTCGGCCGGCATCGACGGCCATGCGAAAGGCGTGGGCCATGGCGACGGGATTGGGGGCCACGGCGATGGCGGTGTTCACGAGGACGGCGTCGGCCCCGAGCTCCATGGCCTCGGCGGCATGGCTGGGAGCCCCGATGCCGGCGTCGATGACGACGGGCACGGTGGCCTGCTCGATGATGATGCGGAGTTGATCCCGGGTTTGGAGCCCTTGATGGGAGCCAATCGGCGAGCCCAAAGGCATCACGGTCGCGGTGCCAACCTCCTGAAGGCGCTTGGCGAGGACGGGGTCGGCGTTGATGTAAGGGAGGACCACAAAGCCCTCGCGCACGAGGCGTTCGGCAGCGGCGAGGGTTTCGATGGGATCCGGCAGGAGGTAGCGGGGGTCGGGGTGGATCTCGAGCTTGACCCACTTGGGGAGCCCGGCGGCGGCGGCGAGACGCGCGAGGCGCACGGCCTCGTCGGCGTTCATGGCCCCGCTCGTGTTGGGCAGGATCAGGTACCGGGCAGGGTCAATGAACTCGAGGATGTTGGCGAAGGGGTCGCGAGCGCCGGAGAGGTCGGCGCGGCGCAGGGCGACGGTGACGATCTCCGTGCGGCTAGCCTCAAAGGCATCGCGCATGGACTCGGGGGATGGGAATTTGCCAGTGCCCAGGAACAGGCGGGAGGAGAAGGCGCGGCCGGCGATGACGAGCGATGGAATCGACATGCGACGGGGCACGATGGCGAGGGGTGGGGGAAGATGCGAGCGGGCAGTTGCCACCCATCCCCATGTCCTGTTTCACGATGCAGTGGGCCGGGTGGATGAACGTGGATGGACCCGGATGGACGCCGGGTGAACCCATTTTCTCGGTGGCCTGATTGAGGGAGGAGGTGGGTGCGATGCCCCGTGCGGTCATTGCGGCGCTTCGTGCGGTCGTTGCGGCGCTTCGTGCGGTCGTTGCGACGCCTCGTGCGGTCGTTGCGGCGCTTCGTGCGGTCGTTGCGGCGCTTCGAGCGGTCGTTGCGACGCATCGTGCGGTCGTTGCGACGCATCGTGCGGTCG
>JBJSZF010000667.1:0-4762 GCA_046090125.1 Verrucomicrobiota bacterium | reverse complement strand
CGTCGTGGTGGCCGCCAAGGCGACGTCCACGCGATTGGACAAGGTGCGGAACCGGAAGTCGGCGCGGATCCAGTTCGTGGTGCGGTCCACGGTTTGGTCGAGCTGGCCGTTGATGTAGAGGGCGGCGGTGACAGGGTTCGTGGATGCGGGGTGCGCGCGAAGCTGGACCGAGCCGCGGAACCGGGTGCCCGTGGCGGCCTGGCTGCGGAAGGCAGCCGCGCCGTTGCCCAACGCGAGGGCTTGGCTGCCCGTCTGCGCGTCGGACCCCAGCAACGCCACGGCGACGTCGTTGGTGAGGACGGTCCATCCGTCCACGATGGTGCCCGCCCTGCGGATGCCCGGCGTGATGCCCTCGAAGGAGTTGCTGCCGACGAGGATCGCTCCGGCGTTGGTGCCGAGGTACGGCGGTTGGGCGAACTTGACGACGCCCTGCGACAGGTTGGTGCGGTCGCTGAACACGGCATAGCTCGCGTTGGTGGACAGGTCGCTGACCTTCAAGAGGGACGGCGCGCTGGACACGACGACGGGCTGGCCGGAGCCATCGAGGAAAACGGCGCTGACGGAGCCCGGGCCATTGCCCCAAGGCGGGTCAAAGCCCACCAGCAACGCGGGCGTGGAAAGGCCGGACTCGGGGCCCCAGGCGCCGAAGACGATGCCGCGGTTGTCCGGGTACGCCTGGACCCAGCCCTCGAGCGTGAATCCAAGGCCGGGGTCGATGGGTAGCACGGGCGTGCGGGCCTCGGCCGTAACGCCCACGAAGCGCAGGCCGGTGTCGATCTGGCCGGGAACAAACTGGGAGAAGCCGAGCAACGCCGTGTCATTCAGGCCGAGGACGTCGTTGCCGTTGTTGTCGAATGGCCACAACGCCGCGAGCCCGTCGGCCTGTCGCGAGGGCAGCTTTCCAAAGCCCACGACCCCGTCCGTGTAGATGTCACGGACCTCGTTGGTGGACAGGGGCCGGCGCCAGTAACCGACGTCGTCGAGGGCGGCGGCGGCCCGGGCGGTGGTGAACTTGCGGGTGGGGTCGTTGGCGAGGCTCAGGCGCAGGTTGGAGGGCAACTGGACCGGGCCGACGTTGGAGGCGGCCACGCGGACGCCGTTGACGTAGAGGCCGACGGCGGTGGTGAGGGGATCAAGGGTCAAGGCGACGTGCTGGTAGTTGCTGACCACCACGGTGCCGCCATAGCCCTTGGAGACGGTTCGGCCGCGGTTTTCCACGACCAACATGCGGTCGCCCTGCGGGTTGACGAGGTGCACGGACACGTCGGAGGCGCGGTCATGATTGAGCCGCAGGCCCAGCTCCACGTCGGCCACCGGGCGCGTGTCGCCCACGAACAACTGGGACAACGTGCGCGCCGCGTCCGTGAGCGAGCCCACGTCGCCGGGGCCGGACCGGATGGTCTTGCTGAACTGGTCGTCCAGGTTTTGCCGGACGGAGATGCTGTAGCAGTACTCGACGGGGGCGAGGGACTCGTTGAAGACGCCCACGAAGTAGCGGCCCGGCTGGAGGGGCGGCTCGTCGCGGATGCTGAGGGAAACCAGGCCGCCGGACGGGGGCAGCGTCACGACCTTGTCCGAGGCGTCTGGGTCGGCGGGATCCGGCGGGGCTCCGCGCCGAAAGTGGACGAGCAATGGGCGGGCGGGCTGGATGTTGGTGATGACGAAGCGCAGCTCGCTGCCGCGGCGACCGACTTCCACGGGGTAGAAGTTGCCTTCCTCGGGCTGCACGACCGCGCCGCAGATGAGTTCCTCGTTCTGCTGGCCATAGCCCTGGGGCGTGGGGGTGGCGCGCACGATGACCTCCAGGTTGTCCACGCGTCCCTGGTACCCAAGGGCGTCGTCGGCCGTCTGGAGGAACCACACGCCGGGCATGGCCTCGCCCATGAAGTTGGCCAGTGTGCCCGGGCCATCCGTGCGGACCGAGCCCGGGAAGGTGCGGAAGCCGAGGTCGTCGTAGATGGTCGTGACGTTGTTGCCGAACGGGAGGCCCACGAGGTTTCCGTTGCGCGGGCGGATGTTGCCGTGGTTGTTCAACACGGCGGTTCGCCGGTTGTACACGAGCGTGCCGATGAGGTCCGGGAAGTTGCCATGGCTGAGCGTCTGCTCCACCCACACGCGCTCGACGAGGCCGACCCCCACTCCAATCGCCATGGTGACGCCCACGCCGGGGTTGTCCGGGGTGCCATCTGGGATGGGCTGGACCAATGGGATGCCGAAGAAGCCGAGGTTGCCATCGGGGCGCAACGATCCAAAGGGACGCGACGACGACACGGTAACGAAGCCGTAGGTGCCCGCCTTCTGGTCCTCGGACTTGACGCCCACGTAGTACACCTCGCCGGTTACGGGCGCGTTGGTGAAGACGATGAACTCCTGGCCGCCGCGCCGGGTGGACTTCCACGCGGACGCGATGGCGGCCGGGACGAGGTTGGTCAGGCGCGGGTCGCGCGAGACGTACAGGTCGATGTCGGGCTCGTCGATGCGCGGGTTGGAGAGGTTCTGGGGGAAGAAGGTGACGAAGGCGACGTT
Organism: Verrucomicrobiota bacterium; assembly: GCA_046090125.1. Lineage (GTDB taxonomy): Bacteria > Verrucomicrobiota > Verrucomicrobiia > Limisphaerales > UBA9464 > UBA6176. Next base: position 2,236 of record JBJSZF010000667.1, on the reverse strand, counting down.
GGAGCCGTTGGTGAGGGTGCCGCCGAAGCTCGCCTTGCCGGGCGTGTTGGTGAAGACGTAGAAGCGCCACTGGTTGGTGGAGCCGTTGGTGGTGCCGACGAGCGGGGAGTTGGCCCCGACGCGCTCGCGGAGCAGGGGATAGCTGTTGGTGAGGACGCGCGTCGGCGGGCGGGTGTAGGAAACGGTGGCGGTGCTGTTGGTGAGGGTGACGTCCTCAACGGTTCCCACGACGCCCATGTCCTCGGGGGCGGACGAGCGGATGACGAGGGCGGCGTCCTGCACCACCTGGTTGGGGTGCATTTGGAGGGCGTTCACGTTCACCCGACGGGCATGGACGGTGACGATGAACTCCCGGGGCACGGGCGCGGGAATGACAATGCGCTCGATGTTGTTGATGAAGTCGGGGACGGCGGGCGGCTGGTTCGTCTGGATGACGGGGTTGCCAAACGGGTCGCTGCCGGGGTCGGGGTTGATGGCGTTGGTGGCGGTGAGGACGCGGGAATAGGGCGTGCCGGCCACGAGGACGTTGCCGAGGAAGAACTCGCCGTTGGCGGCGTTGGTGACGGACAGGTCGAGGTCGTTGACCAGCTTGACGGCGGAGGCCGGGTTTCCCGGGGGATCCGTCCACGCCAGCGTGATCCACACGGGGGAGTTGGTGGCCTCCAGATTCGAGAGGCGCACCTTGTAGGACCGGGATTCGCCGGTGACGAGGCCCTCGAAGTTGGTTCGGCCAACGATGGGGAAGCCGATGAGCTGGTCATTGGTGCCGCCGGTGGAGGCGCCGCCGCCGGGGAATCCGTTGAGCGTCTTGCTGGCGGCGGTGAACCCGCTTCGGATGGAACGCTTCACGGAGGGCCGTCCCCAGCCCGCGTAGTTGATCGTGGTGTTGGGCTTGGGCTGGTAGGCCGCGTTGTCCACCTCGGCGGAGTTGATGAGGATGGCCTTGTACCCGGCGACCGGGATGCGGTTGTTGCGGCGCACCTCGTAATATTCCTGGATTTGGGCGAGGATGCCCGCGATGGCCGGGCTGGCCATCGACGTGCCCGACTCATAGCGATAATGGGGCTCCGTCTCCGACAACAGCTCCTCCGTCACCGGCCACAGGTCATCGGCCGGGTCCATCTGGTATTCGAGCTGCCACTGCGCCGAGCGCGTCGAAAGGATATAGGAACCCGGTGCCACGACATCGGGCTTGAACCGCCCAAACTCGCCCTCGGACCCGATGCCGACGTTGCCCCGGCTGGAGAAGGAGGCGACCTGGGTGTCGGAGTCCACATCGGCCTCGAACACGGCGTTGGTCTCGTAGGAGGGTTCGTCCGGGTTGTAGCCGCGGTCCGGCAACACGGTCATGCCGGAGCGCACCATGACGCCGTTGGTGTCATAGACGACGGTGTTGGTGAGCATCCGACGCGACTCGAGGGCGCCGACGGTGACGACGTTCTTGGCGTTGCCGGGCGAGCGGAGGCTGTCGGCGCGGCCGCCCAGGCCGTTGTCGCCGCCCGCTCCCTCGTTGCCGGCCGCGAATACGTACAGGATGGGCTGGTCGCCCGAGACGTCCGGCAACGCGTCACGCACGGCGGCGTCGTAGAGGGCGGCGATGGAGTTGTACTCCGTGGCGGAGGGATAGCCCCAACTGTTGTTGGAAATGGGGGCGTTCGTGCGACCGGACGCGCCATTCAACGCGAGGTTGGTTCGCGCGTAGGTCTCCTGCAGGAAGATGTCCGACGCCACCGGCCCCACGTCGAGGTCGATGGGCATGATGAACAGGCGCGCGGCCGGGGCGCGGCCCCCGAACTCCGCGTTCGTGGCGGCCCCCTGGGCGATGCGCACGGAACCCGACGACGCGCCGCTGCCCGCGATGGTCCCGGCCACGTGCGTGCCGTGCCCGACGGGGTCCTCCAGGTTGACGGGATCGATGGAGAACACGCGCCCCGCGAGGTCCGGGTGGCGGGCGTCGATGCCGGTGTCGTTGACGTTGACGAGCACGTTGGAGCCCACGAGGCCCTCGACGCGATCCTTGTTGGTGAAGTCGATGGACGAGCCGAGAAGGAAGCCGGAGCGGTCGTTGAGCAGCGCCCGGGAATGGACCTCTTCCAGCAACGTGACGCCCGGCAAACGCGCAAGCGCCGCCATGGAGCCGGGCTCGACATCCGCCGTGACCAGTTCCCCGAAGGGCCCGCGTTGACGCTCGGTGACCCGGGCTCCGAGCGCCTCGGCCGCCCGCACCGCCGCGTCC
>JBJSZF010000666.1:0-1885 GCA_046090125.1 Verrucomicrobiota bacterium | reverse complement strand
CCCGGAAGACCAAGGTGTCGAAGGTCCCCTCGGAGGACACCTTCCACTTGAAATTTAGCCGCACCGGCCCCGTCACCGTCGTGCGCACCCACGTGGATTGGGAATGGCCTATCACCCCGCTGCGCCCGCTGGACGCACCGTCCACCTTCACGGACGCATCCGACGTCCAACTCGCATTCCCGCCGGTCGTCCACGCCAGGCCTTGGCCATCCAAGACGCCGGAGGGAAAACCCACCTGCGCCAGGGCAACTCCACCAACTCCCGAAGCCAGAAACGCCACCCACGCGAAACACCTCGCCCACGCACGAAGCACCCCCCCTGACCTCCCAATGCACGACCTCATCACGCTCGTCCTCCTCGCGACCCACGCCCCGGCCGCCCCACGCCAGCCACCATCGTCCTTGATGCCAAGCCAAGTGACTGGGCACCCCGATCACAAAGCGTCGCATGAATGGGCGCGTGCTTGTCATGTCCCACTTTGGAGGGACAGAGGCCACGACAGGAGATGGGCCGCGAAGCCCGGATGCCGCGCCACCTACCGGCCCAAGAACCGCGCCACCGCCGCCCGGCTCGACCGCACCTTCAGCTTCGCATAGATGCGCTTGAGGTAGGTCTTCACCGTGTGCTCGCTCACGCCCAGGTCCGCCGCCACCTCCTTCAGCAACCGTCCCCGGGCGAGGCCGCCCAGCACGTCCACCTCGCGCGGGCTCAGCCGCTCCTCCTCCGGCGCCGACGGCGGAAGCGCCCGGAAATGCTCGCTCACCCTTCGCGCTACCCCAATCGAGAAGGGCATCCCCCCGCCATGCACCTCGCGGATGGCCGCCACCAACGCCTCCACCGTGCACCCCTTCGTCACGTAGCCACTCGCCCCGGCACGCAGCGCGTTGAAGATCCAATGACGGTCCTCATGCAGCGTCAGCATCAGGAACCTCAACGAGGGAACCCATCCGGCCAACCGCTCCACCACGTCAATCCCCGTCATCCCGGGCAACTCCACGTCCACCACCATCACGTCCACCAAGTCCGCCGCTCCGCCCCCAGCCGCCCCCATCCAAGCCAGGGCGTCCTCGCCGCTCGCATGGACCGCGACCACCAGCAGCCCCGGCACGCCCGCCAAGGCTCTGGCAAGATCCGATCGCGTCGCCGCGTCATCCTCGACCAACGCCACGCGAAGCGCGCCTACCCCATCGCCTTCCATGGCCACAGGATGAAGACGCGCGTCCCCTCGCCAAGTCGGGACTCAACTCCGCATTGCGCCCCGATGGCCTCCGCACGTTCCCTCAGGTTCCGCAGCCCATGGCCCCCCTCGCCGGCCGCCCCATCCGCCATGCCCTCGCCGTCGTCCGTCACCGTCAACCCCAACCCCCGGTCATCGATCACGATCCCGAACGTGACCCGACGTGCCCTCGAATGCCGGACCACGTTGTTCAGGGCCTCTCGAACCATCATGACCATTTGGTGCCGTGCATCGGCCGAAACACGCCGGGCAGGGAACGCCTCCGCAAGGTCCACCTCGCACTCGATCCCGGCACGTCGCAGGAACGTCGCCGCATGGTCCGCGAGGTAGCAGGCCAGGTCGGCCACGTCCTGGTTCCCGGGCCGAATCGCCCAGACCGCCGCGCCCAGCGACGCCATCCCGCGCCGCGTGGCCTCCAGCCCGGCGCGCACGTCGTCCAGGCGCGCCTCGGGGCCCGAGCCCGGGTCCGTCGCCCGCTCCAGCGCCAAGGCCGCCTGCGTCATCGTCGCCCCCAGGTCATCGTGCAGGTCCCGGGCAATCCGGGTACGCTCGCGATCCAGCATGACCTCGTTTTCCAAGGCTCGTATCTGCCGCCGGTACCGGGCCCGCACCATGCCCCGCACGGCAAGGCCCACCCCGCCCGCCCCC
>JBJSZF010000665.1:0-2479 GCA_046090125.1 Verrucomicrobiota bacterium | reverse complement strand
AGTACGACAACGCCGGCCAGGCCAGCGCCAAGATCCTCCCGGGCCTGTGGGAGTTTCGACGCCACGGCCAATGCGGCATGGAGCTGTCCACCTTGCTGCCGCATCTCGGGCAGGTTGCCGACGACATCTGCCTGATCCGGTCCATGCACACCGGGGTCAACAACCACGGCCAATCCCTGTACGCCCTCACCAACGGACGCATCACGGCGGGCGCGCCCACGCTCGGAAGCTGGCTCTCCTACGGACTCGGTTCTGAAACCCAGGACCTCCCGACGTACCTCACGCTCACCCATCCCTCCGGCCTCCCTTTGCTGGCCGAGCACAACTGGTCCAATGGATGGCTCCCCTCCATTTACCAAGGCACCGTTGTCCGCCCCACCGAGCCGCGCCTGCTCAACCTCGACCCGCCGCCTGTTCTCCGGGGCGCGCCCCAGCAGGCGCAGATCAACTACCTCCGCGACCTCAACCAGGCCCATCGCGAGGTCCACCCGGGCGAGCTGGACCTCGAGGCCCGCATCGCGTCCTACGAGCTCGCCGCGCGCATGCAGGACGCCGCGCGCGAGGCCATGGACATCCGTTCCGAGTCGCCCGCCACGCGGCGCATGTACGGCATCGACGACGACAAGACGCGCGACTACGGCACCCGTTGCCTGATCGCCCGGCGCCTGGTCGAGCGCGGCGTCCGCTTCGTGCAGATCGTCAACAACGGCCAAAGCTGGGACCAGCACAGCAACCTCTACACCGCGCTCCCGGACCTTTGTCATCGCAGCGACCAGCCCGTGGCGGCGCTCGTGCGCGACCTCAAGGGCCGCGGCCTCCTTGATTCCACCGTCGTGCACTGGAGCGGCGAGATGGGCCGGCTGCCCGTCATCCAGAACGACGGCCCCAAGGAGAAGGTCGGGCGCGACCACAACACCTACGGGTTCTCCGCATGGATGGCCGGCGGCGGGATCCGCGGCGGCATGACCCATGGCGCCACCGACGAATGGGGGCACAAGGCCGTCCAGGACGTCGTCACCCACCACGACTACCACGCCACGCTCCTGCACTTGTTCGGGCTCGACCACACCCGCCTCGTCTATCGGCGCGCCGGCCGCGAGCTGTCCCTGACCGACGGCAAGCCCGCCCGCGTCGTCCGCGAAATCCTCGCCTGACACCATCCGCCCCTTCGCGATTTGCCATTCGCCATTCGCCATTCGCCGCTCACCGCTCACCGCTCACCGCTCACCGCCATGAACCGCCGCGCCTTCACCCTCATCGAGCTTCTCGTGGTCATCGCCATCATCGCGATCCTGGCGGGCATGTTGCTGCCGGCGTTGGCCAAGGCGAAGGAGTCGGCCAAGCGGACCAAGTGCCTGAACAACCTCCGGCAGGTGGGAGTGGGGGTGTTGATGTACGCGGACGACAACCGGGACGTCTTGCTGCAGGCGCGGTTCAACGAGGTGCAGGTGTGCCTCAACCCGCCCGAGCGCAAGGCGGCGGCGACCGTTGGACTGGTGGTGAACTCGAACTCCACCCCGTATTGGACGTGCCCCAACCGGCCCACGTTCCCGCAGTACGAGCCCGACTTCGACCAATGGGTGATTGGGTTCCAGTACTTTGGGGGCATCACCACGTGGAAGAACCCGGCGGGCAACTTCCCTTCGCGGAGCCCGGTGAAGGCGAGCCTGTCGCAACCGGGCTGGGTGTTGGCGGCGGACGCCGTGATGAAGATTGATGGCAAGTGGGGCGGGGGACGCGACACGTCGTTCAAGGGGATGCCGCCGCACAAGGTGGCGGGCAACCTGCCTGTGGGGGGCAACCAGCTCTACATGGACGGCTCGGTCCGCTGGATGAAGTTCCAGCAGATGCTCTTCATCCACTCGTGGAACACGACGGGAGCCCGGGACGCGTACTTCCACCAGGACGACCTCGGCGAGCAACTCGCCGCCAAGGCCGCCCAGTTGCGCGCGAGGTATTAGCCTCTCCCCGCCGCGTCCCCTGCGTGTCCCGGCCGCCCCGGTCCGGCTCCGGCGTCACGCCTTGCCTGCCGCCCTGCGAAGCGTCTCGGCCAACGCGTCGAGGCAGCGTTGGTTTTCCGCCGGGGTGCCCACGGAGATGCGCAGCCACTCGGGGAGGCCATACCCGCCCATGGGACGCGCGATGACTCCTTGCCGCTGGAGCGAGGCAAACACGCCCGCGCCATCGCCAACGCGCGCGAGGACGAAGTTGGCGTGGGATGGCACGAAGGGCACGCCGAGCCGGTGCAGGCCCGACTCCAGTTGGGCGAGCCCGGCTCGGTTGTTGTCGCGGGTTCGCTGCAGGTGGTCGCGGTCGTCAAGGGCGGCCAGCGCGCCCGCCTGGGCGATTGAGTTGATGTTGAACGGTTGACGCGCCCTCTCGAACGCCGCGATGACGTCCGGCGCACCCACGCCGTACCCGAGCCGCAGGCCCGCAAGCCCGAACACCTTGGAGAACGTCCGCACCAGCAGCAGGTTCG
>JBJSZF010000664.1:0-7412 GCA_046090125.1 Verrucomicrobiota bacterium | reverse complement strand
GGGATGGCCTTGCCGCCGATGCGCGCGGTGCTGCGGTCGGCGGGGCACTTGTAGATGCCGAGGGCCTCGTTGTACTTCCACAACATGCCGCGCGGGGCGCGGAGGAGGTTGACGTTGGTGGCGTCCTGCGCGGTGGGCATCCAGCCCTCGACCCATCCGATCTGTGCGCCGGTGCCGTTGGGCACGAGCTTCTCGGCGTTGTCCTCCGCGTACATCCACCAGGCGAGGCCGAGCTGCTTGAGGTTGTTGACGCACGCGATGCCCTGCGCCTTGGCCTTGGACTTGCCGAGCGCCGGCAAGAGCATGCCCGCCAGGATGGCGATGATGGCAATCACCACCAGCAACTCGATCAACGTGAACGCAGGGCAACGACGTGGCTTCATGGCAACTCGTGGGGAGTACGTGTCTTATCCTCCCGGAGCCGCCCCCGCCGCAATACCCTATTGCGCTCCGCCTTACCCCGCCGCGCCCAGCAACCGGTCGCGCAGCCCCTTGTGGATGGGTTCCCTCCCCAGCCAAATCCGGAGGTACTTGGGGCCAAAGTCGTCGCCCTCGACGGTCACCAAGGGCTTCCCGTTGAGGCGCAGGGTCAGGCCACGGCCGGGAACGTGGGTGAGCGTGTAGCGATCCCCGGGTTGCACCGAGACATAGGCGCGGTTGAGGCGTTCCAGCGACGGTTGCAGCGCCTTCCATTCGTCCGGCGACACGTTTTTCTCCAGCAACGCGTTCCCGCCCTCCGCCACCTGCCGTGCGCTGAACGGCCGGTGGTACTTGAACTCCAGGCGAAGCGCGCCCCCTGACAGCGGCTTCTCGCGCAAGGTCCCCGGACCGAGGCGCAGGTCCACGTCGTACACGTCCAGCCAACCCTTCCACCGAAACGTCGTCCCGGCCGCGTGGACAAACGCGACGCCATCCTCCTCCAGCGTCGCCGCAGCCAACGCGGCGGCCGCCGCCGTCCCGGCGCTGCCCTTGGCCGGGCCGGCGTTGGTGGAACCGGCGACGCCCACAGGCACTGGGGGCAAAGCCAAGGGTGCCTTCGGCGACGGCAAGGACACAGGGCCTTCCGCAGCCCCGCACACCACCGTCAGGATGCCCAAGACCATCCCCGCCAACGCCCCGCTTCCCATCGCGCCGCCCATGATGGACCCACCATGCCCATGCCGCGGATTGCGGCAACCCAAGTCCCCATCCGCCCCCGCCCGAGGCGGCCCGTCCGGGCACACCGGGCGAACCGGGCGAACCGGGCTAACCGGGCGACACCGTGCCTCACGGCCAGCCCTCGGTGGCGTCGAGGAGGATGCGCGTCGGGGTGTTGAGCGGCAGGGCACGGGCCTCGGCCCGGGTCACCCACGCATGTTCCTGGGATTCCTCGTTCAACACCACGGCATCCGTGCCGTCCACGCGACACGTGTAGTTGAGCAGGAGGAAGTGGGCGTCCTTGTAGAACTCCGGGGGCGAGATGGCGTCCTGGACGAGGACGAACCGGATGTCGCGCACGGCGAGGCCCGTCTCCTCGCGCAGCTCGCGCCGCAGCGCGTCCTCCGAGGGCTCGCCCCACTCGATCTTGCCGCCGGGAATGCCCCAGAGCCCGGACCACTTCGCGGTTCGCACCAGGAGCAGGCGGCCGTCGTCGCGCGCAATCAGACCGCCCACCGTGGGGATGGGCGTCCGGCGGCCCGGCACGGACCCGTGCAGGCACATGCCATTGCGGTCCAGCATCGACCGCAGCTCGCCCAGGTGCTCGACGATCAGGTCGGGACGGGCGCGACGGAGCTGGTCGAGGCGGTTGTAGCCGGTGAGGACGGCGACGCTGGGAACGCCGCCATGCCGCGCCGTCTCCACGTCGTGCTCCATGTCCCCGATGAACACGGTCTCGTCCGGGGCAAGACCATGCTCCGAAAGGATGGCGTGGATGACCTCGCGCTTGTCGTGGACGCCGACGTAGGGGTGGTGGAGGAACTCGCCGAGGCCGGTGTTGCGATGTTGGACCTCGTAGAGGCGCGGGTGGACGGCGCTGAGGAGGAAGGTGCGGAGCCCGCGCTCGCGGCAGAACTCCAGGAACTCCCGGGCGAAGGGCAGGGCGACGATGGTGTGCTGCATCTCGCCGAAGCGCTCGTGGAACCAACGTTCCAGCTCCGGCAACGGCACGTGCGCGACGTAACGCTCGTAGAACGACCGGAAGGGCAGCTCGAACTCCGCGCGGAACCGGTCCAGCGTCATCTCGGGGACCCCGGCCATGCGGAAGATGTGGTTCGACGCGTGCCACACGGCGGGAAGGTCGTCCACCAGCGTCCCGGACCAGTCGAAGATGACGTTGCGAATCACGGGGCCACCGTATCCCGGGCCCTCCCCTTGTCGAAGCCGGAGCGGGGTGCGGCGAGGGAGGCCGGTTGAACCGGTCGCGCCTTCCATGTTTTGCTTTGGCGTGCATTTGGATCGCTGGGTTGTCCTCCGGAGCCTTCCCGTCCTCGTCTGGGCCGGCCTTATTTTTTGGGGTTCCACCGACGCCTTGTCGGCGCAGCGGACGTCGCGGTTCCTGACGCCGTTCCTGCGCTGGCTGGTGCCGGGCATCCAGGACGAATCCATCGCAACGCTGCGGGCGGTGATCCGCAAGGGCGGGCATGTGACCGAGTATGCCGTCCTGGCCACGTTGGTGGCCTGGGCCGGGCGCGGCACCCAGATGGATGACGGCGGTCGGCGGCTCTTGGTGGGCGCATGGCTGGTGGCCACGGCCTATGCGGCGACGGACGAGTGGCACCAAAGCTTTCATCCCTCGCGGCAGGGCCAGGTCACGGACGTGCTGATCGACTCGGGCGGGGCGCTCGTCGGGGCGGCCATGGCCGTCGGTTGGATGCGAAGGAAGTCCGCGTTCCGGCGGGATGACGAGGCGCAAGCCAACGGGTGACAGGGCCACGGAGGCTCCACACCTTTCCAACCATGCGTCGCGTGTTCCGCTCGTTGTCCTTGGCCGTTGCCGTCGTGGGGGGCGGCCTGTGGTTTTTCGGCGGAATGAACACCGGGCCGTCCCAATGGACGGAGGATGCCGCCGTGGCGGAGCATGCGCCGGGCGTTGCGACCGAGACGCGGGCGGTATTTCGGCCGGGGTTGCCGTTTCTGGGGGGCAGCATGGCGGCGGCGTTCGTCCTGTGGTGTGCTTCGAGGAAGACAATGAGTTCAGACCTGTAACATTTAAGTGGATGAGGGTGGGCGTTGGCAGCGGAGTGACGGGACCCATTCCCAACGAAGTCTGGCAGGGCCGTGGAACCATGGGCGAGGCCCAGCCGGCGGGGAAGGACGTGGCGGGGCGGCGGCACGCCACCCCACATGCCGCAGACCGGCATGGTCCAGCACGTTCCGATGGCCAAGCTGCAAGCGGCCCCGGAGATCGAGGCCATGGTGTTTCCATCGCTCCCTCCGGCGACGAATGTCACAATTACAGATCTGACCCCATTGCCCGGGGGCGGACTGACACGCGTGCGTGGACGCCGCTTCGGGCGAGGGCGAGGGCGGACGCGATGTCGCGCAGGGCAAAGGGCTCCGACACGACCGCGTCCAGCGCGAGGCGCCGGCCATGGCGTTGCAGGAAGGACATCGCCGCTCGCAGGTGGCGCGCCGCGTAGTTGTGAGTGCCCCGAATTGTCAGGCACTTCCGGATGACCTGCTCGCCCGTGAGGTCCACGCGGCTCGCCGGATGCACCATCCCCGCCCACGCATAGTGACCACCCGGCCGCAGCAGTCGGACGCCCTGCCCAATCACCGAGGGAACGCCCGCCGTCTCCACCACGACATCCGCAACGCCCGGGTTCATGCCGTCGGCCTCAGCGGGCGTCATGGGCGTGCCACCGCAACGCCGTGCGAGGTCATGCCGCCACGACATGGGCTCGACGACCGTGACGCGTTCCCACCCTCGCTCGCGCAGCAAGACGACCACGAGGCAACCCACCAACCCGCCGCCCTGCACCACCGCGTGGCGGCCCCCGCCCGGCAGTCCTTCCTCCACGGCAATCGCCGTCGCCAAGGCGCAGTTGGCGGGCGCGGCCATGGCGTCGGGCACGTCGTCCGGCACCGCGCACAACGTCGTTCCTGCACGCAGGAGAATGTGCGTGCCGTAGCATCCCGAGAAGGCACCCGGGCCTTCCATCGAAGCGTGCCCGTACTTGAACAGGCGCTCGCACTTCTGTGGCAGGTCCCATTCCGTGCAGGGACGACATGCGCCGCATGAGTCTGCCAAGGTCCACGTCACCCGCTTGCCCAGCCATCCGGGATCGCGCCCCGGGCCCACGGCCTCCACGTCGCCCACCGCCTCGTGCCCGAGAACACACGGGCACGGGGCATTGCGTCGGCCCTCCACCGTGTGCAAGTCGGACCCGCACACGGTGGCGAGGCGGATGCGAACGAGCACCTCGCCACGCGCGGGCGTGGGCACGTCGGCGTGCCCCAGTCGGAACGGCCGGCCGGGGCCATCGAAGATGGCGTGGGTGACCTGTTGCATGATCCTCAAGGATTCCCGACGCGGGTTGCGTGCAGGGGATGGGAAGCCCAGGGCCACGCTATGGAGCGCACCACCGCATGTCGAGGTTCGCCCTCGTTGCTGGAAGAGGAAGGCGAGGCACGGGGTTCCCGCAGAGCAGACGAAGCGCATTCAGCGGTGCCAAATGCCAAGCGATGTTTGACGGGGTGCGGTCCCGGTGGCATCGGGGCTGCACGGGAGGCGTTGTGGGACGCCGGGCCCGTTGACTGCCTCATCCTTGCCATGAATGCCGCGCCGAAATCCGTAGCACCCCCGGACTATGTCGAACTGGGCTTCCAACAGATCGATCGGGAGGTTCGTTGGCTGACGAGTTGCCTCGCGGAGGTATTGGAGGGCATGGGCGAGGGCGGCTTGGCTCGATGGTTGCCGTGGCGCGGCAACGTGTCGGATGCGACGGGCGAGGCGGGTACGGAACCCCCGGCAAGGCTGGGTTTGGCGTATGCGATGGCCTTCCAGTTGCTCAACACGGTGGAGGAACACGCGGCGGAATCGATGCGTCACCTGCGCGAGGTGGCGGAAGGGCCGGAGGCAGAGCGCGGTTTGTGGGGCGAGGTCCTGGGATCCCTGCGGCGCGCGGGCGCGGGCCCGGCCGAGCTGGCGTCGGTGATGTCCGGCGTGGAGGTGGAGCCCGTGTTCACGGCGCACCCGACCGAGGCCAAGCGTTCCTCCGTGCTGGAGCAGCACCGGGAGCTGATGCGGCTCTTGCGCTCCCTGGGGGACGGCGGCGCGGGCGGGACGACGGGCGCGATGGAGTGGGGCGGCGCGGGACGGGCGGAAGTGATGGCCCTGCTGGAGCGGCTGTGGCGGACGGGCGAGATCCTGATGCAAAAGCCGACGGTCGCCGACGAGCGTCGCAACGTGTTGAACTACCTTCGGGACGTGTTGCCCGGGACGGTGGCGGCGCTGGACCGGCGGCTGGCGCGGGCATGGGAACGGGCCGGGTATCCGGTGGGGGCCTTGGAGGCTCCTGGGACGTTGCCGCGGCTGCGGTTTGGGACGTGGGTGGGCGGCGACCGGGACGGGCATCCAGGGGTGACGGCGGAGGTGACGGGGGAGACGTTGGAGCGGCTGCGCGCGAACGCGTTGGTGGTGATGCACCGCCAGTTGACGGCCTTGGCGGAGCGGCTGCCGCTGGCGGAGTGGATCCAGGCTCCGCCTGCCGCGTTGGCCGACTTGATTGCGCGTTGCCGGGCGGCTCTGGGAGAGGGGGCGACGCCGGTGGTGCAGATGCATCTGGGCGAGCCCTGGCGACAGGCGGTGGAGCTGATGGCGGCGCGGTTGCCGGTGGACGTGCACCCGGGGTTGCTGGCGCAGGTGCAAGACCTGCCAGGACGCTATGCGGCCCCGGCGGAGCTGGACGCGGACCTGGCGGTGCTGGAGGCGTCGTTGGTGGAGGCGGGCGCGCGGCGGCTGGCCGGGCATGATGTGCGGCCGGTGCGGCGGGTGCTGGAGACATTCGGTTTCCACTTGGCGCGGCTGGACGTGCGCCAGAACTCGACGTTCCACGACCGCGCGCTGAAGCAGCTCCTGATGGCGTCAGGGCTCGACGCGTCGCAATGGGAGGAATGGACGGAACCGGAGCGCCTGCGCCTGCTGGAGCGAGAGATCCGGTCGCCGCGGCCATTCCTGCATCCGGTGGCGTCGGCGGGACCGGAGGCGGACGCGGTGGTGGGGACGTACCGAGTGCTGGCGGCGCACCTGCAACGGCATGGGCACGACGGGCTGGGGTCCTTGATCGTGAGCATGACGCGGCGGGTGTCGGACTTGTTGGCGGTGTACGTGCTGGCGCGGGAGGCGGGCCTGTTGCGGTTGTTCCCGGAGGGCATGGTGTGCCTGCTGCCGGTGGTGCCGTTGCTGGAGACGGTGGAGGACCTGGAGAATGGCCCCGGCCTGCTGGCGCAGTTCCTGGAGTTCCCGGTGACGCGCGCGAGCCTGGCGTATCATGCACGGCAATCGGGCCGGCCGGGTCGCCCGCGGCAGCAGGTGATGGTGGGCTACTCGGACTCGAACAAGGACGCGGGGATCCTGGCCAGCCAATGGGCGTTGCAACGGGGGCAGGCCCGGTTGGCGGGGGTGGCCCAGCGGGCGGGCGTGGCGATTCAGTTCTTCCATGGGCGCGGCGGCACCGTAAGCCGGGGGGCGGGCCCGACGCATCGGTTCCTGGAGGCGTTGCCGGCCGGGTCGTTGGACGGGTCCGTGCGGCTGACCGAGCAAGGGGAGACGATCGCGCAGAAGTACGGCAACCCGGCCACCGCCTTGCACAACCTGGAGTTGCTGCTGGCGGGCGTGACGGCGTCCGCGTGGCGCCACGGCAAGGCCGGTGGGCTTCCCCCGGACCTCGTGCCCGTCCTCGAACGCATGGCGTCGTCGTCGCGCGATGCCTACCGCGCTTTGATCGAGACCGATGGCTTCCTCCAGTTCCATCGGCAGGCGACGCCGCTGGACGCCCTCGAGAACACGCGGATTGGGTCGCGGCCGTCGCGCCGGACGGGCCGTGCGAGCCTTGCGGACCTGCGTGCAATCCCGTGGGTGTTTAGCTGGACGCAGGCGCGGTACTACTTGACGGGGTGGTACGGGATGGGGACGGCGTTGGCAAGGTTGGCCGAAGGGGACCTAGCGGTGCTCCGACGGCACGTGGGCGACGTGCCCTTCCTGCATTACGTGCTGACCAACGTGGAGACGTCGCTGGCGAGCAGCGACCTGGACGTGATGCGCGAGTACGCCGGCCTAGTGGAGGACGGGGCAGTGCGGGGGCGGGTGTGGGGCTTGGTGGAAGGGGAATGGAACCGGACGCGCGAGGGTTTGGCCCGGGTGCGGGGGGAGGCGTTCGCGGGGCGGCGTCCGCGGCTGGGACGGACGCTGGCCTTGCGGTCCGGGCCAT
>JBJSZF010000663.1:0-1881 GCA_046090125.1 Verrucomicrobiota bacterium | reverse complement strand
CAGAGATCGACGGCCGCGTGCAACTGCTGAGCCAAGGGGCGAAGGCGTTCTACGGATACGATCCCAAGGACGGGCGGGAGCTGTGGCGGGTCGAGGAGCGCACGAGCCACTCGGGCGGGACACGTCCGGTTGTGGGGGGCGGGCTGGTATTCGTGCCCACGGGTTGGTCGCAGGGCCAGGTGCTGGCGGTGAAGCCGGGCAAGAACGGCGAGGTGTTGGACGCCAATGGCGCGTCGATGACCAACGGGACGCTGGGCATCGCCTGGAAGTCCAAGCGCAACGTCCCGAAGAAGCCGGCGCTGCTGCTCCTCGACGGGTTGTTGTACGGCATCGACGACAACGGCGTGGCCACGTGCTGGGAGGCGGCGACGGGCAAGGTGTTCTGGAACGAGCGCGTGGGCGGCAACTATTCCGCCTCGCCGGTGGCGGAGGACGGCCGCATCTACTTCTGCAGCGAGGAGGGCAAGACGACGGTGGTGGCCGCCGGGCGCGAGTATCGCAAGCTGGCCGAGAACTCGCTGGGCGATGGCTTCATGGCCACGCCCGCCATCGCGGGCAACGCGTTGTTCCTGCGTAGCAAGACAGGCATGTACCGGGTGGAGTGACCGGCAAGGACCCGGCCGTCGGCCGGCCGCGCCGTCATCCCGTTTGGTCCCTCCCTCCCGACGTCCGCCGCATCGCCCCGGCATCCCTGTCACCGAGCCTCGGCTTGCCGCGCCGCGCCCGCGTCATGACGGGTCGGCCGGACGGTTACGGATGAGGCGCGACCTCGCAGGCCAGGTTGGCGGTAGGGCGCCGGGAAAATGGGCTGGTGCAAAAGGGTGCATCAATCGGACCGCCATGTGCGCAGCCTTGCTTGGACCTCTTCGGCAGGCAGACGGGCGCCTGCCTCGACAACTCGATTCAACCGCAGCGCCGCATCGGCGGCATCGAGCAGCTCACGATGAACGAGCTCATCGAAAACCCACAAAAGCCCCCTCACCTCGATGCCCAGGGATTGCCCACCTTTTCGCACGAGCTTGTCGCCGCTCAGCAGGGTTGCCTGCAATTGCTCGGCGAGCAGGATCGCGGCGGCATCGGCGAGGCTGACCCGGTACAGGCGCTTGTAGGAGTCGATCCGGATCACCTGCATCGGGTCGAATATCCCGACCTTGAGGTTGCCTGCCTCGATCATTGCCAGGACGATGCGCCGTTGTTCCGGGTTCTTGACTTCTTCGAGCACGAGATCGGGGACATGCGTCTCGATTCCAAGCCGAAACCAGAGCCCCAGAAGATCGCCTTCGACGAGGTCGATCAGCACGTTGGCATCCTTGACCGCTACCTTCATTCGGGCGTCAGGCGATGACGGTCTTCAGCTCCTTGCGCAGGTCTTGGAGGTCCACGCCGAGATGCTCCGCCCCGGCGGAGACAGAGATTAGATCCTCGGCGACTGCCCGCAGCACCAGCCTGCGGAAGCGGCCGGAGGCTTCCCGGTGCACGCTTGGATCATCACCTGGTTCGCCGAGCGAACGCCACTTGTGCTCGTTGGCGTAAATGCAGAAGCGCTTGAAGGTCGCCGTGCTGATGAGCCCGAGCTGTTCCGCCCGCTTCATGATGGCCATGATGGACGCACCGAAGGCGCGCTTCATCTCGATCAACTCGCCGATCCCGAGCTGATGACGGTGTTTGCCGAAGGCGCTGCGGAACGTGTCCGCGGGAAGCAGGAACGCCCCCGCAAACCGGTTCGCAAACTTCTCCTCTTCGGATTCCGAGATTCCCTCGGCGAGAGGCAGCACGATGTGGGCGAGTTCGTGGACCTCGGTGAGCCGCATCCGGGGTAGGTTTCCCTTCAGCCAACGGGCGACAACGACGACGGGCCCCATTTCGGTGTC
Organism: Verrucomicrobiota bacterium; assembly: GCA_046090125.1. Classification (GTDB taxonomy): domain Bacteria; phylum Verrucomicrobiota; class Verrucomicrobiia; order Limisphaerales; family UBA9464; genus UBA6176. The sequence goes on along the minus strand of JBJSZF010000663.1, from coordinate 10 downwards.
TGCCTTGAGG
>JBJSZF010000662.1:0-11870 GCA_046090125.1 Verrucomicrobiota bacterium | reverse complement strand
GGACGAGCGCGCGTGGTGGTGGTGGGCGGCGGGGTGGCGGGGACGTCGGTGGCCTGGCACCTGGTGCAGCAAGGGTGGAGCGACGTGCTGTTGCTGGAGCAGAACAAGCTGGCCGGGGGAACGTCGTGGCACGCGGCGGGGATGGTGGGACGGCTGCGCGTCTCCAGCAGCATGATGCGCATCAACCAGGACTCGGCCGACTTGTACGCGCGCCTCGGGGCATTGACCGGGCACGATGTCGGGTGGCGCCAGGTGGGCAGCCTCCTGCTCGCGCGCAGCGGGGAGCGCATGACGCAATACCGGCGGACGACCGGCGTGGCGTCCTACCTCGGTGTGGAATGCCACGAGATCACGCCGCGCGAGGCCCAGCAGCGGTTCCCGTGCATCCGCGTGGACGACCTGGCGGGCGCGTTTTGGATCCCGCACGACGGCCGGGTGTTGCCGGGCGAGGTTCCGCTGGCGTTGGCCAAGGGGGCGCGTGCGGGCGGCGCAACGGTGGTGGAAGGCGTGCGCGTCCTGCGCCTGCTCCATGTCGGCGGACGGGTCATGGGCGTGCGCACGACCGAGGGCGACGTGGAGGCGGAGCACGTGGTGCTCACGGGCGGGATGTGGACGCGGCAGTTGGCGCTGGAGGCGGGCGTGAACATCCCCCTGCATCCGGTCGAGCATCACTACGTCGTGAGCCATGCGCTGGAGGGAGCGGACGGCAACAGCCCGTGCACGCGCGACATGGATGGCTCGACCTATTTCCGGGGCGAGGACGTGGAGGGTGGCGGCGGAGTGTTGCTGGGGGCGTTCCAGCGCACGACCAAGGTCTGGGACGTGCGGCGCGTGCCGGACGACTTCTCGTTTGGGTTGCTGGAGCCGGACTGGGAGAAGTTCGAGCAGCCGTTGCAGGAGGGGTTCCATCGGATCCCCGGGCTGCGCGCGGCGGGGTTCTCGCGCTTTGTGAACGGGCCGGAGAGCTTCACGCCGGACAACAACTTCCTGCTGGGCGAGACGGCGGAGCTGCGGGGGTTGTTCGTGGCGGCGGGGTTCAACTCGGCGGGGATCGCGTGCGCGGGTGGCGCGGGCAAGGCCCTGGCCGAGTGGATCATTGGCGGCGCAATGCCCTACGACCTGACGAGCGTGGACGTGCGGCGCTTCGGGCCCTGGGCGAACGCCACGGGCTTCCTTCGCGACCGCGTCACGGAGTCGCTCGGGCTCCACTACGAGATGGCGTGGCCCAACCGCGAGCCGGTGACGGGCCGCAATGCCCGCCTGAGCCCGCTCCATGCCGCGCTGGCGGCGCGCGGGGCCTGCTTCGGCACCAAGGGCGGGTGGGAACGCCCCAACTGGTTTGCCTGCGACGCGCCCGGCTGCGCCCCAGCGCCCGAGGCGGAGTACTCGTTCGGTCGCCAGAACTGGTTCCACAACCACGCCCGCGAACACGTCGCCTGCCGCGAGGCCGTCGCCCTCTTCGACCAATCCGCCTTCGGCAAGCTCATCGTGCAAGGCCCGGGCGCGGCGGCGTGGATGCACGTCCTTTGCGCGAACCGCGTTGATGTCGAGCCCGGCCGCGTGGTGTACACGCCCCTGCTCAACGAGCGCGGCGGGTACGAGTCCGACGTGACGGTGCTGCGGCTGGGACGGGAGGAGTTCCTGGTGGTGACGGGCAGCGCGCAGGTGACGCGCGACCTGGCGTGGATCCGTGGCCATCTGGATGGCCGCGCCGAGGCCTTCGACGCCACGTCCTCGATGGCGGTCATCGGGGTCATGGGGCCAAGGTCGCGCACCCTGTTGGAACGGGTGTCCGGCGAGGACCTGTCCAACGAGGCGTTTCCATTCGGCACGTTCCGGCCCCTCGCCGTTGGCATGGCGACCGTCCGGGCCGTGCGCATCACCTACGTGGGCGAGCTGGGGTGGGAGTTGCACGTGCCCGCCGAGCAAGCCGCGCACGTTCTCGAAGTGCTTCGCCATGCCGGGGGCGACCTCGGCGTCGTCGATGCCGGCCACTACGCCATCAACTCCCTCCGGATCGAGAAGGGGTACCGCGCGTTCGGGGCGGAGCTGTCACCGGACGAAACCCCGTTCGAGGCGGGGCTCGCCTTCGCGGTGTCATGGGACCACGAGTTCCTCGGGCGCAGGGCGCTGGAAGCCGCGCGCCATCAGCCCCGGCGCAAGCTGCTGGCGCAGTTCGTCCTCGCCGAGCCCGGCGTCCCGCTGTGGGGTGGTGAGGTGATCTTCCGCGACGGCGTCGCGTGCGGCTACACGACGAGCGGTTCCTACGGCCACACCCTCGGGGGCGGCGTGGCGCTCGGGTACGTCAAGAACCCCGGCTCCGCCGTCACCCCGGAGTGGGTCGAGTCCGGCCGCTACGAGCTGTTGGCCGACGGCGTCCGGCGCCCGGCCCGCGTCCACCTGCGCACGCCCTACGATCCCCGGCGCGAGCGGATCCTGGCCTAGTTCGGAAATCCCCAACGAGGCGCACCCATGTCGGCATCGTCGAACAAGAAGAATCCCGCACGGCCCGGTCCGGTGCCTGCCGAGATTGTCGGTGTTCCCAAGAACGTCGTGGCGGGCCCAACGCTGGGAGCGCGGCCGTCCCCGGCCGCCTCTCCAAGCTCCCGCCTTGCGGGACCGGTCCGCTCCACGCATCCCGTTCCCATGTCACCGACAACCTCGGGAGGCACGGGGCCCGCCCCCATCCCCCGGGAGATGCAGGCGCTCGTCTATCGCGGCGTCAACGACCTGCGCATCGAGACGGTCGAGGTGCCCCGCATCCGGCCCGACGAGATCCTCGTGCGGGTGGCGGCGTGCGGCGTATGCCCGACGGACATCAAGAAGATCACCACGGGTTCGGTGCCGCCGCCGAGGATCTTCGGGCACGAGACGAGCGGGACGGTGGCGAAGGTGGGCGCTCGGGTCCGGGGCATCTCCGTCGGGGCGCGGGTGGCGCTGCATCACCACGTGCCCTGCATGGACTGTCATTTTTGCCGACACCGGGCCTTTGCCCAATGCGAGACCTACAAGCGGACGGGCGTCACGGCGGGCTTTGAGCCCTCGGGCGGGGGGTATGCGGAGTACGTGCGGGTACTGTCGTTCTGCCTGCCGGGCGTGGTGCCGATTCCGGCGCGCAACACGTTCGAGGAGGGCGCGTTGCTGGAGCCGGTGAACACCGTGTTGAAGGGGGTGGCGATGTTGCCGTTGTTGGCGGGCGACGTCGTGTTGGTGGCGGGGCAAGGGCCGATCGGGCTCTTGTTCACACGGGTGCTGGCGTTGCGCGGGATGCGGGTGGTGGCCACGGACCTGCTGCCTGCGCGGCTGCGGTTGGCGCGGCGCTGGGGGGCCTGGCGCGCGTTGGACGCCCGGGAGCCGGAGCTCGTGGGCACGCTGCGCCGGTTGTCGGGCGGACGCGGCGTGGATGCGGCGGTGGTGGCGGTGCCGTCGGACGCGGTCGTGGAGCAGGCGCAGCAGGCGGTGCGCGGGGGCGGGTTGACGCTGTTGTTCGCGCACACGCTGCGGGGCAAGGCCTCGGCCGTGGACCTCGGGCGCGTGTGCGTGGACGAGAAGGGCCTGGTGGGGAGCTATTCGTCGGACTTCACGTTGCAACGCGAGGCGGCCCGGCTGGTGTTCTCGCGCCGGCTCGACGTTCGCGGGTTGGTGACGCACCGGTTTCCCCTCGCGGAGGCCGCCACCGCCATCGGGCTCGCGGCGAACCCGGGGCCGGAGTCGCTCAAGGTGATGGTGCACATGGCATCCAACGGGGCGTCCGCATGAAGGTGCGCTTCCTCCTAGGCGCGGCGGGCACGGGCAAGACGCACGCGTGCGTCGAGGGCGCACGGGCCGCGTTGGTCCGGGGTGGCCCGGGCCGGCTGCTCTTCGTGGCACCGAAGCAGGCGACGTTCCAGGTCGAGCGGCAGGTGCTGGCCGACGATGTCGTGGGCGGGTTCTCGCGGTTGTCGATCCTGTCGTTCGAGCGGCTGGCGCAACGCGTGCTGGAGGAGTCGGGCCAGGCCCGGGACCTGTTGGGAGAGGAAGGCCGGACGATGGTGCTGCGCGCGTTGCTGGAGCGCGAGGCGCCGGCGCTGCGGTACTTCGGGAAGGTGGCCCGAAGCGCGGGGTTGGCGCGCGAGTTGTCCGGGATGTTGCGCCGGTTCCAGGAACACGGGCTCGACGCGGGCCGCATGGAGGCGCTGGCCACGCGCGAAGCCCTGCCCGGCGCGTTGCGCGCCAAGCTCTGGGACGGCGCACGCCTGCTGCGCGGATGGAAGGCATGGCTGGACGCGGCTGGCCTGGACGACCCGTCGGAACGTGCCTGGCGCGCCATCGACATCCTCCAGCGCGACGGGACGGACGCGCCACGCTGGGAGGCCACCTGGATGGATGGGTTCGCGGAGATGACGTCCGCCGAGGTTTCGTTGCTCGCGGCGGTGGCACGGCGGTCGGACGAGGTGACGGTGGCGTTGTGCCTGGACCGTGCGGCGTCCTCGTCCGGGCGCTGTCCGTTGTGGCGCGTGGTGGAGGACACGTTCCATGCCTGTCATGCGGCGTTGTCCGCGCTGGGCGGGGCGGAGGTGGAGGTGGTGGACCTCGGGCGTGCGCCGGGCCGGACGCGGTTCGTGGCGGGCGGCGCGTTGGATGTGCTGGAGCGGCGGGCAGGCGTGGCCTCCGAAGGCGCGTTGCCGGTGGCGGGCGAGCCCGGCGTTCGCGTGGTGCGCTGCCGGAGCCCGCATGAGGAGGCCGAGGTGGCGGCGCGGCTGGTCATTGACGCGGTGACGCAAGGGGCCCGGTACCGGGACGTGGCCGTGTTGATGCGTTCCCTGGCCGAGCACGGGCCCTTGCTGGAGCGCACGTTCCGGCGCGTGGGCATCCCGTGCTTCGTGGACCGTCGCCATCCGCTGCGGCATCACCCGCTGGTGGAGTTGACGCGCACGGCGCTGCGGGTGGCGTCGGACCCGGCGTCGGAGCAGGACTGGTTTGCGTGGTTGAAGTGCGGGTTGCTGCCGTTGGAAGGCTGGGACGCGGAGGCGTTGGAGAACCGGTTGATGGCGTCGCGATGGGAAGGACGCCGGTGGCTGGGGACCGGGGCGGGGGATGACGGAGGACGCCATGATCCGGTTCGGGCGCGGGTGATGGAGCCGTTGCGCGGGTTCGTGCAGGCGTTGGACGCGCCAGGTGGGCTGGATGGCGAGGGATTGGCGCGGGCGACGCGGGCGTTGTGGGCGGAGCTGGGCGTGGAGGCGCGTCTGGAGTCGTGGGACGCCGAGGGCGACGGGGCGTTGCGGCACGGGACGGTGTTCCGGGAGGTGTCGGCTTGGCTGGACGAGGCGGCGCGGGCGTTCCGGGGGCATCCGATGGAGGCGGGGCAATGGTTGCCGGTGGTGGAGAGCGCATGGGGCGGGCTGACGGCGGGGGCGGTGCCGCCGACGTTGGACCAGGTGTTGATCGGGGCCGTGGACCGTTCGAGGAACCCGGACTTGGCATGGGTGGTGTTGCCGGGATGGGTCGAGGGCGGGTTCCCGGCGGCGGCGGCGACGACGGGGTTGCTGAGCGGCGCGGAGGAGGAGGCGTTGGAGACGGTGGCGGGGGTGGGCCTGGGGCCGACGCCCTTGGACCGGGTGCACCACGAGCACTTCTACGGGTACGTGGCGTTGACCCGGGCGCGTCGCGGGGTGGTGGTGACGTGGGCGACGGAGGGGGTGGGCGGGAAGGCGACGGTGGCGTCGCCGTTGATTCGCCGTTGGCTGGCGGACGTGCCGATGGAGACGGGCGCGGCGGTGCTGGAGCCGGGCGCACGGCGTTTGGTTCCGGAGACGAGGAAGGCGTGGGAGGCGGACGGGCGGGAGAGGTTGGGTCCGGCGGTGGCGGCGGCGTTGTGGCGGGGACGAATCGAGACGTCGGCGTCGGCGCTGGAGACGATGGCGTCGTGCCGGTTCCAGTTCTTCGCGCGTCAGGTGCTGCGGCTGAGGGAGCGGGACGACAAGGTGGCGGATGCGCGGAAGGAGGGTTCGTGGGCGCACGGGCTGCTGGCGGCGTTCCACCACGAGCTGAGGCGCGAGGGGCGGTCGTGGCGGTCGCTGACGCCGTCGGAAGGCCTGGGGCGGCTGGCGGTGGTGGCGGCGGCGCTGCGCCGGGAGGAGGGCGTGGACCAGGCGGGGAGCTCGGTGGAGTTCGCCTGGGCGCGCGCGGAACGGCAGGTGGCGGAATGGCTTCGGCACTGGTTGACGGTGCTGCCGCATTGGCCGGGCGAGCCGGAATGGGTGGAGGCGGCGTTTGGCGGCGGCCAGGGCGAGGGCGAGGACGGAGGAACGGGTTGGGGCGTCGTGGAATGGCCGATGCCAGGCGGCGGGGCGCTGGCGTTGCGCGGGCGGGTGGACCGCGTGGACGTGCTGGGCACGGATGCCCAGGGGCGGGCGCGGCTCTGGGTGGAGGACTACAAGCGCGGCCGGCCGACGTTCAAGCCGGAGCGCGTGGAGTCGGGCTTTGACCTGCAGTTGCCGCTGTACCTGGAGGTGGCGCGCCGGGCGACGGGGGGCGTGCCCGCCGGGATGACCTACGCGGCCCTGCGCGCGGAGCAGACGCGCGGAAGGCACCGGGACGAGCCCGTGGAATCGGCCGTGCACGCGCACCGGGGCCGGTTTGACTGGGCGTTGGTACAGGAGGCGGCGGGGCACCCGCCGGATTGGGCCAAGCTGCCGTTCGTCGCGAAGTTCAAGAAGGACGGGACGCCCATGGCGCGGTCCGACGGCGTGGGCCGGGCGCAGTTGATGGAGGTGATCGACACGGCGGTGCAACGCGCCGTGGAACTGGCGGCGGGGATGATATCCGGGGACGTGGCCGTGGCTCCGGTGGCGGACGGGAAGGAGCTGCCGTGCGACCTGTGCGCGTACCGGGGCGTGTGCCGGGTGGGTGCCGGCGTGGACCTGCGGGAGTGAGGGCCGCCGCACGAGGGGCGAGGAGCGAGGGGCGGGGAGCGGTTCGGAATCCCAAATCCAAGCGTCCCGAGCGGTTTCCGGGCCAAGATGAACGCGGTATGCAAGGTCAAGCTGCGTGCCAACACATCTTGGCAGCAAACCCAACGGGGACGCGCTCGGTCTCCGGAAATGCACGGAGCAATCTACGAACGTCACAGGAGGGACGCAGAGGCTGCGGTAACCGGGGAGCTGGGCCCTCTCGACCTCTGCGCGGATCTGCGACATCTGCGGATTGAGACGCCTCTATGCATCGTGACGCGAGGATCTCGGCCCGGAATCCGGGCTTGCCGTGATGGCCCGGCGCTTGGCACAACCATGCGCGTGAATCCGGTGATTGGAATTTGCTCGTCGGTGATTGGCGCCCGTGGGGGGCGTCGCTGAACGAGTTTTTCCCGAAGGCAAAACCCCGTTCCGCGACGCGGAACGGGGTTTTGCATTTCACGGGCACGCACGGCCAAGGACATGAAACCCCAGGTGGAAATCTACGACACGACCCTGCGCGACGGCTCGCAGGGCGAGGGCGTCAACTTCTCGGTGGCGGACAAGCTGCGGATCGCGGAGCGGCTCGACCAGTTCGGCGTGCACTACATCGAGGGGGGGTGGCCGGGGTCGAACCCCAAGGACATCGAGTTCTTCAAGGAGGCGCGCCGGCGCACGTTCCGGCGGGCGCGCCTCGCGGCGTTTGGCTCCACGCGCCGCAAGGGCGTGGCGGTGGAGGACGACGAGCAGGTGCGCCTCCTGTTGGAGGCGGGCACGCCCGTCGTGACGATCTATGGCAAGACCTCGCTCCTCCACGTCCGCGAGGTGCTGCGGTGCTCGCCAGACGAGAACCTCGGGATGATCGGCGACACGGTCCGGTACCTGAAGGACCACGGGAAGACGGTAATCTACGACGCGGAGCACGGGTTCGACGGCCACAAGCTGGACGGCGAGTACGCGATGGCGACGTGGCAGGCGGCGGAGAAGGCGGGGGCGGACCTGGTGGTGTTGTGCGACACGAACGGCGGCTGCCTGCCGGGCGAGGTGGCGGAGGTCACGCGGCTGGCGCGAGGCCGCCTGACGACGCCGGTGGGCATCCACACGCATGACGACATTGGCCTGGGCGTGGCCAACGCATTGGCGGCGGTGGAGGCCGGGGCGCGGCACGTGCAGGGGACGGTCAACGGCTACGGGGAGCGCACGGGCAACTGCAATCTGGTCACGGCGCTCCCCTGCCTCCAGCTCAAGATGGGCCTGCGCGTCGTCACGCCCGCCACGCTCCGCAAGCTCAAGGACCTCTCCCAGTTCGTGGACGAGATCGCCAACATCCGCCACAACCCGCGCCAGCCCTGGGTGGGTTCCGCCGCGTTCGCCCACAAGGGCGGCACGCACGTCAACGCGGTCCAGAAGCTCGCCGCCAGCTACGAGCACGTAGACCCGTCGCTCGTGGGCAACGCCCGCAACATCCTCGTCAGCGACCTCTCCGGCCGGGCCAACATCCTCATGAAGGCCCGTTCCCTGGGCCTGGACCTCGACGAGTCCAAGCCCGAGGTGAAGGCGATCCTGCAGCGCGTGAAGGACCTCGAGCACGAGGGCCACGAGTTCGAGGCCGCCGAGGCCTCCCTGTCCTTGCTCGTGCGGCGCATGCTCCAGCCCGGCCTCCAGCCCCGCTTTGTCGTCGAGGCGTACCACGTCTCCATGCGCGGCAACCCCTCCGACTCCGTGTGCGAGGCCACCGTCAAGGTCCGCGTGGGCGACGCCGTCCACCATACCGTGGCCGATGGCGACGGCCCGGTGAACGCGCTGGACGGCGCGTTGCGGGCCGCCTTGTCGCGGTCCTTCCCGCGCATCGGCAAGGTGCGCCTCACGGACTACAAGGTCCGCATCCTCGACGGCGTGGCCGGCACCGCCGCCCGCACCCGCGTGTTGATCACGTCCACCGACGGCTCCCGCGAATGGGGCACCGTGGGCGTGAGCACCAACATCATCGCCGCCTCCCTCCATGCCCTCGTCGAGAGCATGGAGCACGCGCTGGGGGGGTAGGCACGTTCGAGGCGCGAGGCCCGTGCGCCACGCCTCAGCCTTGGGCTTGCTCGTGCTCCTGGTCGTGGTGGGCCAGGTCTTCGGCTCGCACCATCGAGTTGACTCGGAGGGTGCGCTGCGGCGTGAACTCGCACGCAAGGATGACGCGCCGGTCGCGGGGGTACCTGGCCCGCTTCATGGCAACCATCTCGTGAAGCAGCGCCAGGAGGTCGGGCGACTTGAGTTCCTGGAGGCAACCCGGGTTGCGCTCCGCCTCCGGCCGGATCCATCGACGGATGAACTCCACGTTGAAGTCCAGCCCGCCTTGGACGGCGTGGTTCCAAGCGGCATGTGCGAGCATCATGGCCACCGCATGGCCGCTGGGGCTCGTTTGCTCCGGCGGCTTCCGAAGGATGCACGTGGCCATGGCCACGATGCGCTGGGAAATCTTGCTCACGCCGCGATCAGTCTTGCATGGGAGGAAGACGCGCGGCGAGCGGACAAGGTGATCCAGGCGGCGGTGGCGTGCTTCTTGTAAGAGGCTTGGCGCGAAGCGTGACGATCCAACCGTCAGGCTCGCTCGCCGTCCCGAAGGGCGTCCTTCCCATGCGCGGCGGGGTTCCATAGGGTTCGCCTTCCATTCGGGCACGATGGCGAGCGTCCACATCAAGACCTATGGCTGCCAGATGAACGAGCGCGACAGCGAGGCCGTCGCGGCGTCGTTTGTCGCGCGCGGCCATGTCCTGGTGGAGGACGAGCGCGGCGCGGACGTGGTCCTCCTCAACACGTGCAGCGTGCGCGACCTGGCGGAGCAAAAGGCCCTGGGCAAGATGCGCGCCATCGCGGGGCACAGCCGGCTGCATCAACCCGGCAAGATCCTGGGATTCCTCGGCTGCATGGCGCAGTCGCGGGCCGACGAGCTGGTGCGGGACGTGCCGGGCGTGCGCCTGGTCCTGGGCACCCAGAAGGCGCATCACGCGGGCGAGCACGTCGATGCGCTGCTGTCCGGGCGCGCCGAGACGGTGGTGGACACGGCGGAGGAGGAGGGGAGCCAGTCGCGCATCGACGCGCACCTGCCGGCGGACGGGGCTGGGCCGGTCCCGGCGCGGGCGGTGACGGCGTTCGTGAGCATCATGCAGGGCTGCAACCAACACTGCACCTTCTGCATCGTGCCGTTCACGCGCGGGCGGGAGCGGAGCCGCCCCATCGACGAGATCGTGGCGGAGGTGCGCGGGCTCGTGGCGCGGGGCGTGCGTGAGGTGACGTTACTGGGGCAGATCGTGACGAGCTTTGGGCGGCGCGAGATTCCCGTGCGCGATGGCCGGAGCGGGTTCGTGCAGTTGCTGGACGCGTTGCAGGAGGTCGAGGGCCTGGTTCGGATCCGGTTCACGTCGCCGCATCCCAAGGGCTATGGCGACGACCTGGTGGAGGCGTACGGCCGGCTGTCGAAGCTGGTGGAAAGCGCCCACCTGCCCTTGCAGTCCGGGTCGGACCGCGTGCTGAAGGCGATGCACCGGGGGTACACGCGTGAGCGATTCGAGGCGTTGGTGGGGCGGCTGCGGGCGGTGCGCCCGTCGATGGGCATCACCACAGATATCATCGTGGGCTTCCCCGGCGAGACGGAGGAGGACTTCGAGCAGACGATGGACCTGTGCCGGGCGGTCCAGTTCGACAATGCGTTCGTGTTCAAGTACTCGCCGCGGCGGGACACGCCGGCGGCGACGATGGACGGGCAGTGTCCGCAGGAGGTGATCGAGGAGCGGCATCGGCGGCTGCTGGACCGGATCAACGAGGTGGGGGCGCGGCGCTACGAGGCGTTGGTGGGGCGGACGGTGGAGATCTTGGTGGAGGGCCCGAGCCGAAGGAACGCGGCGCGGCTCGAGGGGCGCACGCGCTGCAACAAGATCGTGGTGTTCCCGGGCGCGCCGCGGCATGTGGGGCAGGTGATGGACCTTCGGGTGGAACGTGTGGGAACCTTTACGTTGTATGGCGACCCGGCGGTGGTGGGGGTGCTGGACGAGCGAGAGACAGAGGGCGTGAGATCATGAAATTGTCGGAGGTTTACCTGGGAGTTGGGGCGGCGCACCTGTTGGCGGGGCTGGCGATGCTGCTGAAGCCTTCGGGGGCGGGCGAATGGCTCCGGGCGTTCCCGCGCAAGGTAGGGATCGGGATGTTCCTGATGCTGGCGGGGACGGCGTGGTTTGTGTCGAACCTGTACCGGTCGGAGATCCAGGACTTCGCGGAGTGGCGGCCTGTGTTGTACGGGGGCTTTGGGTTGCTGGGCGTGGGCTGCTGCATCTTCGTGCAGGACTACCTGTCGGTGCGCGGGGCGTGCGTGGTGGCGTTGCTGGCCTGCGACGTGGTGCTGGACGTGCGCCGGCCGAGCGACAGCCCGTGGTCGTTGGTCCTGTCGTTCTGGAGCTACGCGGTGATCGTGTGCGCGGTGTGGTGGGTGGGGTCGCCGTGGCGGGTGCGGGACCTGACGGCGTGGCTGGCGTCGTCGCCCGCGCGTGTCACCCGCCTGGGGGCGGCGCTTGCGGCGTACGGCGCGGCGGTGGCCTTGCTGGCGTTGACGGAGCGGGGCTAAGCCGGGCCGATTCAGTTGGATCCGTCGTGCTGGCTCGATCTGCTTCAGCAACTCCTTCGTCCTTCGCTCGTTACGGGCCTCGTACTGGCCCGCGCCTCGCTCACTCCTCGGCTTGCGGAAGCATCTGCTTCGCCATCACTTCCCTCCCGACTGAACCTAGAAACGGCCGTTGGGCAGTCTGTAGGCCGCGTGCCCTCACGCGGCGATGGCGATGCCGCATGCCCGGTGCGCCGGGTCAGGGGACCCGGCCTACAGCCGCGTCGAGCCCACCACGACCTCCCTCGCAGGGTGAGCCCTTGGGTTCCTGCCCGTGAGCCCATCCTCCC
>JBJSZF010000661.1:0-1442 GCA_046090125.1 Verrucomicrobiota bacterium | reverse complement strand
ACGCCAACGCCTTGCAAACATGCAGGCCTTCGAGCGCGAGGGCATCGATCCCTACGCCGTCCTCCTCGCCGAGGCGCGCAAGCGCGGCATCGAGGCGCTCATCACCTTTCGCATGAACGACGCGCACGGGAACGACTTCCTGCGCACCGCGTTCTGGCGCGACCACCCCGAGTGCCAGCTCCCCAAGGGGGCGCTCGACTTCTCCCGCGAGGCCGTCCGGGAACACGTGTTCCGCCTCGTCGAGGAGGCCGTCCAACGGTACGACTGCGACGGCGTTGAGCTGGACTTCCAGCGTTTCCCCCACTTCTTCCCGGCCGGCAACGGCCCGTCGCGCGGGGAGCGCGTCGCGCACATCGACGGGTTGGTGGCGCGCGTCCGGAGTCTGCTCGACGAGGTGGGAAGGCAGCGCGGGCGCCGGATGGTCGTGGGAGTGCGTCCGCCGTCCAACTTCGGTCAAGGCACGCCCACGCCAGGGCAATCCCTCGACAAGGGCTGCGACCCCGGCGCCTGGGCGCGCCATGGCTGGATCGACTTCCTCTCCGTCAGCGAGTGGCTGTTCACCGCCGACACGCTGGGGCTGGAGGCATGGCGCCAGGCCGTGCCCGGCATTCCGATCTACGCGGGCATCCAGCCGGAGTGGCGGCCCTCGGGCGGCTCGTCCCGCTGCGAGGCGTGCCTGGGCGAGGCCGGCTATCGCAAGGCCGCGCGCGAGCGTTGGGCCGACGGCGCCGACGGCATCTACCTCTTCAACTTCTTCACCACGCGCGAGTGGCCCCAGCCCTTCGATCCGCCCTGGGCCGTCCTCTCCGAGTTGGGCAGCCCGGCCACGCTTGCCGCCATTCCCGTGCCCCCATGGGAGACGAACGCGCCCATCGCCACCGTCCAGGCCAACGTTCATCGATCGCACCCGCGTCCGCGCAGCGCCGCACTCGGCGCTATGGCCTACGTCGGCCCGGGCCTGCAACGCCGCGAATGGCGCGCCATTCAAAGAAAGGACGACGTCGCCGAAGAGCAGGCCGCCCGGTGGTCCGACGACAACGGCCGCACCTGGGGCGAGTGGGTCCCGCAGCAACCGTCGTCGCTCGTGGACCATGCGGGGGTGCAAGTGTGGGAGGGCGGCTGGGCCGACACCGTGTGTCCCGTGTCGGGGGTGCTCGTCCAGCTTTGGCTTCGGCAAATCCAGCGCGATGGCTTGTTCCACAACTTTTCCCATGTGCGCACGTCGCGGGATGGCGGCCGGACTTGGGGCGCGCCTGTGCCCTTGCGCTACGAGGACGGGCCGGAGTTCGATGTGGGCCAACCCGCCGCGCCGGGCTTTCTGGGACGCAACGAGGGGTATCCCGGCAGCAACATCGCCGCGTTGCCGGATGGCTCGCTGGTGCTGGCCCTGGCCCATGCCAACGCGCCCGGCGACCCGTCCAACGCCCGTCGGCCTTGGCGCA
>JBJSZF010000660.1:0-6652 GCA_046090125.1 Verrucomicrobiota bacterium | reverse complement strand
CACCACGTGGGATGAGTTCCGCAACGACTGGCGCAGGCAGTTGCTGGCCGAGCGCCTGCTGGAAATCATGGGCGAGGCGGTGAAGAGGCTTCCCGAAAGCCTTCGTACCCGCCATCCGAACATCCCTTGGCGGGACATTGCAGGAACCCGAGACCAGATTGTGCATGGGTACGACAGCATCGATCACGAGGTCATCTGGGGCGTGCTCGACACCGAGGCGGCCCGCCTCAAGGCCGCCGTGGCCACCTTGCTCGGGGCGGACTTCTCCGACCCTGCCGCTGAGGAGTCCCCGGGGCCGCCGAAGCCATGAGCCGAGGCCATGGGTCATCGGGCATCCCTTGCGCGACCAGAGGGGGGCCGCCTATGGGCAGACCGAGGCCCCCTGGGGTCGAGCGCCCGATGGATGTCGAACGGCGCGAGGGATGTCGCGAGCACGCGTGGGCCGCCGTCGTCCAGCCGTTTTCCTGCACCTACCCATCTGAACTGCGGTGGCGTGAGGCGGCATCGTTGACGTTCGTGAACCGCCTCACCCATCTCTGAAACCATGCGATTGACCATCCGCCTTGATCCCGACGTGTACGCCATGGCTCAGTCCCTTGCGAAGGCGGAGGACTGTTCCATCAGCGCCGCAGTCAACCAGCTCCTGCATCGTGCCCTGGCCTTGGGAACTGGCGAAGCGGGATCCCCCCCGGGGTGCTGGGCGTCGTCGGAATGGCCTCCTCGTTTCGCCGGGACGGATGCCCGTCACGGCCGATGTCGTTCGCGGGGTCGACGCGGAGGATGATGTCGCATGACATGGCTGCTGGACGGGAACGTCCTGGTGGCGTTGCAGATCGACACACACGTCCATCATGGACGCGCACATCGCTGGTTTGCAGGACTTCGGACGGACTCCTTTGCGACGTGCTGCATGACCCAGGGCACGCTACTGCGCGTTCACATGATGACGGCCGTTGACAGGAGCCCTGCCGCCGCGTGGCGGGCGCTGGAAGGTCTCGTCGCGCATCCCAAGCACCGGTGGTGGAGGGAAGTCATTGGGTTTATGGATGTCCCGCATCGTTCCTTGCAAGGAGCCCATCAGGTGACGGACGCATGGCTCGCCGAAATCAGCCGTCGGCACCAGGGTCGGCTGGCCACCCTCGACTCTGCCCTGGCCGCGTTGCATGGCGACGTGGCCGTCTTGATCCCCGCGTAGGACATCTGAGCCGTTGCCATGTCCGGGCTCGCCACGGGCGGCTGGATTCGCACCCTTTCCGCATGAAGGCGTTGCGATTGGAGAAGCCCTTGTCCTGGGAGCGGATCGAGCTGCCGGAGCCGCCGGCGCCGGGGCCGGGCGAGGCGTTGCTGCGGGTGCATCGCGTGGGCATCTGCGGGACGGACCTGTCCGGCTACCTGGGCAAGATGCCGTTCTTCTCGTATCCGCGCACCCCCGGCCACGAGCTCGGCGTGGAGGTTCTGGCGGTGGGCGAAGGGGTGAACAACGTGCGGACCGGCGACCGCTGCTCCGTCGAGCCGTACATCAACTGCCAGCAATGCTATGCCTGCCGACGCGGCTACACGAACGCCTGCCAACATCACAAGACGCTGGGGGTGATGTGCGACGGCGGCCTCGCCGAACGCATCGTGCTGCCGGCGCGCAAGCTCCACCCGGCACCCGCCCTGTCCCATGAACAGGCGGCCCTGGTGGAGACGCTGGCCATCGGATGCCATGCCATCGACCGGGCGCAGCCCCGCGCGGGCGAGCACGTGCTGGTGATCGGCGCGGGCCCGATCGGTTTGTCGGTGATTGAGTTCGCCCGCTTGTCCGGGGCACGGACCGTCGTCACGGACCTTCAGGCCGGCCGGCTCGCCTTCGTCCGGGAAAAGATGGGCGTGCCCGACACGTTCGTGACGTCCGGGGACGCCAGCGACTTCGACGCGTTGTCCGCGTTGACCTCGGGCCAAATGGCCGACGTCGTGGTGGACGCGACGGGGAACGCCCGGTCGATGGCGCGCTCGATGGAGTTTGGGGCGCACGGGGCCCGCGTGGTGTTCGTGGGAATCACCCAGCAAAGCCTGGAGTTCCCGCACGCGCCCGTGTTGCACCGGCGCGAGCTCACGTTGATGGCCTCCCGGAACGCACGCTCGGGAGACTTCCCAAGGATCATCGACTTGATCGGGTCCGGGCGCATCGACACCCGCCCATGGATCACCCATCACGCCCGGATGGAGGAGGTCCCGGAAGTGTTCCCAGGTTGGCTGGATCCCGCGAGCGGGGTCATCAAGGCCGTGGTGGAGGTTTGATCGTTGGCGGGCTCCTCACGCCGTCCGGTCTCTCGCCAACGTGCCGGCCAAGACGATTCCTGGGTCGGCAGGATGCGTTGGGGAGCGAAGGGATTGCCCAGGCGATGCCTTTGCAAGCCGGGGAGCGAGCGAGGGCGTTGGCCGATTCGAGACCCGCAACGAGCACGCAATGGGGGGCGCAGGCAGGTCGAGCCATCGCCACCGACCCAAAGAGACATGAACGCGGCAGTGGGTGCTGCCCCGGGCCGAGTGCCCGCACGCGGCGTCGGCGAGGACCCGTGTCCACGTCGCGGATCCCAGCCGCTTCTCCGCCTGCCTCACTGCGGCGGAATCCGCTTGGTGGCCAGGTCCCGCACCCATGACGAGTGGCCAAATCGAACCGCCTCCACCCGCACCAAGTCTGCCGCTGGGTCCACCACCGACTGGGGTGGACGCCGATTCAACCCCACAAAGGTCCTGGCGTGCACGGCCGCGTCGCGTCGCGTCCAATCCTTCCACGCTTGGGCCACGCGATGTGCGTACCGACGGAGGAGGAAGGGGTTCAGACTGATGTGCATGTACTTCGACGTGCCCGCATCCGACAACCCGTCCCACCAAACCTCCGGTGCCCGGCCCGGCTCCGTGACCACGTCCCACAGCGTGAAGGGTGCGTCCATGGGCAAGGGGACATGGGCCGGACGTTCCACCAACACGACGACGGGTTCGCCGCCGCTGTCCACGCGCCGCTCGTCCATTGTTCCCCGCGTTGCCGCGCCCGTCACCCATCGCTCGGCTTGAAGCCGCGGCACGTGTGGATGTTGCCCCGCCAAAAGTCGGCCATCCTCGATCCACAGGAAGGGTAATGGTGACGCGTCGTCGTACCCGGTCGCGAAGGGATGCAATCGGCGCAGGAAGGGGATCATCGTCCCGTTCCCTTGGCGCCCGTGCTCGCGCCGGATCATCGACATGGCCTCATCGCGTGTCCGAAGCCGCGTCCCTTTTTGCGCCGCCGCGCGCATGTAGGAATCCACCAAGGCACCGGCCGAAATGGCCCGGTGCAGCCCATCGGGTGGGCGGCCGTGCATCGTGCGCCACAGCCGCTGCACTTCCGCCCGTGCCTCGTCCTCGTCGCGCACGGGCGCGCCGGGCCCCTGCGGATTAAACAGGATCCGGTCTCCCAACTCGACGTCGGTCACCACGCAAATGCGGGGCAGGAAGGACCAATCGATGTGCCCGCGCTCGACCGCTCGGTGAAGGACCTTGGGCCCGGGCCATGCATCCCATCGAAGCAAGACCTTTCCATCCGAGCCCACCTGCCGGAACCCCGGGTCGGCGACCGTGATCTCCGCCGGGTGCGTTTGGTACAGCTCTGCCTTCAATCGCCAACTGAATGAGAGGCCCTCGAAGGTGATGCGGCTATCGCCTGCGACCAGCAGGTGCCGCAAGGGAACGAGTCCCTGGATGGTCACCCAACCCAGTACCATGGCCGTCCCCCATGCGGGCAATGCGGCCGACGTTCCGAGGCCGTTTGCCTTAAGGACCGCCGCCCGGCGGCCACGCCAGCCCAGCAAGAGCCCGACGCCGGGCAGCAAGACCATCCCCGGCAATGCCCAGCGCCAGTCCGGGCCCTTCCATTCCGGCCACCGCAGCCAGCGAACCCATCGGTCCGGCCAGTCTGGCTCCAGGAAGATCGTCGCCGTCGTTGCCCCCAGCAGCGGGAACCACTCGATGTCTTGGAACAACAGGAAGTGGTTGATCCCATGGAAGAGCCACGTCAGCCCCAGTGCCAGCAGCCGCGTCCTCCGATGCAACAACAGGAATCCCACCGACACGTCAAACGCGGCCCCGGCCCAACTGAGGAACGTCGCGCCCGGCGTGCCCAGGAGCCACGGCGCAACCCGGGCCGCCACCGCCTCCCCGAGGCATCCTTGCAACCGACGCAGCACGTGGGGTTGCTCGAGGAACCACCGCACCGGCATCAGGTCCAGCAGCCAGTCCGCATTCAACTTGGCCACCCCAGCATAGAAGTACGTGGCCACCAGTTGCGCCCTCAGCAAGACCAACGTCCACCGCGGCACCGTAGCGACCCCCGATCCTGCCGGGCGCAGCCGGGCGTCCAACGACCACCGGTTTGCCGCCGGCATCCACACCAGGACCATCGCCACCAGCAGCTCCAGCCAGTAGTAGCTCATCCAGTACGTGCGCGTGGACTCCACCCAGTACAGGAAGCCCCACGAGACCAACACCAGCCACGCCGACCACCGATGCCGAAATCCCAGCGCAACGCCCGCCGCCCCCACCCCGAGAACCCAGCCCGCCATCACGAAGACCCATCGCGGCAATGGAGCCATCCACGCATCGGGAACGTAAGGCAGGTGGAATCGCACGCCCGGCCCGCCGTAATAGACGTCGAGGTGCGACAGGCCTCCGGAACTGAAGGAGGGACGAAAGAAGGTGAATGCCTCCAGCAACATCACGACGCCAAAGGCGATGCGGAATGCGCCCAGCGAGGCTCCTGACACGGGCGACGCCAACCAACGCGACAGCGCGGCCCAGCCTCCCCGCGCCGGCTCCTCCCGGCGCGACACCTCGTCCGCCGCTGCGGGCGTGCCTTCGGACACCCCCGGGCCCGAGCCACGCCTCGCCAAGACGCCCTTCCGCTGGGTTCCATCCTTTGCTTCCACTGTGTGACAGGGTGTTCACGACAGGTTGGGTCTCGGCTTTCATGGGCGTGCCGACGCTTGCAGGGCCATGCCTCCATCGTGTCCGGCGATGTACGGAAGTTGCTGGGGTTGTTGGGTTTGATGAAAATCTGTGCCGCAGTGTAGCAGGCGGCGCACCCGTCCCTTCCAGGCGCCGGACGCAACCATGCGCACATCATGCGTTGCCGTGCCCCGCGACGAGTCCGCGGGAACCTTTTCGCTGCAGGGTCGCCATCCGTGCATCCTGCGCCCAGCCAGCCGCCAGGCATCTCAGCCAAGCCATCCGGTATGCCGCCCGCTTCCCCAACGCCGCTGACCCTATCCTCCGCCCCAAAAAACTCTCGGCGCACCGCACCAACGGTTCCGCCCGACGCCAGACAAGCGAACCTTCCCGGATCCACCGGGCAGGCTGGGACTTCCCCGGCGGAGTCACACGGCCGACACGTGCCCTCCATCTGATCCCCCTTCCCAACATGGGCCGTCGATGAGCGGCGCTCGATCCCTGCGGGACCCGACATCCAGGAGGGGCCGGTCACCTCACCCGGCAGGGTTTCGCGATGGCTCAACGGCGCCGGGCGAACCGAAAAAATCCTTGGCCACGCGACGGGTTTGTTGGTTCCATCTCGCCCCCGCAACGTGTCGGGCACTCTTCGTGGTAGGATGCCGGAGTGGTCAATCGGAGCAGACTGTAAATCTGCCGGGCTAACGCCCTACGAAGGTTCGAATCCTTCTCCTACCACCATCCCAACGCTGCTTCGGTCCATCATCCAAGCACTTCAGTCCCGGTCCTCTGCCTCCCTGGTCTCCATCGCACCCGCGCTCGCCTCACGGGCCACGCCATGGTCTCATCTTCCTCGTGACAGGCACCCCATTCTCTCAGGTCGCCCTGCGCCTTCGTCCCGAGGACGACGTCGCGGTGGCCAAGACCAACATCCGGGCGGGAACCACCCTCCTGCTTGGGAGCGATTCCATCGTCGTGAACGCCGACGTGGGTCGCGGACACAAGTTCGCACTGCACGACCTGTCGGACGACAAGCCCGTTCGGAAGTACGGTCAAACCATCGGGTTCGCCCGTGGCCCGATTCGCACCGGCGACCACGTCCACCTCCACAACGTCGTTGTACGTCCCTTCGTCCGCGATGCCAGCATCGGCACGGAGGCGGTCTCGCTGCCCGCGGCAACGCCGGACGAGGCGCGGACCTTCGAGGGCTTCCTGCGCCCGGACGGCCGCGCGGGCACGCGGAACTACTTGGGGGTGATTTCCTCGGTGAACTGCTCCGCATCCGTCTCGCGCTACGTCGCGGAGCGATTCCGCGGGCCTGACCTTGCGCGCGACTTCCCGTTCGTGGACGGCGTGGTCGCGTTCACGCACAAGAGCGGGTGTGCGATGCCCGATGACGAGCCCACTCGCTTGCTCCAGCGCGTCCTGGCCGGCGTCGCCCGGCACCCGAACATTTCCGGATGGGTGCTTCTTGGCCTCGGGTGCGAGGTCAACCAAGTCGAGCGACTTGTGCGCGACCAATGCCTCTCTGCCGCCGTGCCGGGTGGCACGCCCCCGCCCGTCCTCAACATCCAGGCACAAGGCGGCGTCGCCCGGACCGTCGAGGCAGCCAGCAAGGCCGTCCTACAGATCCTCCCCATGGCCAACGCCTTGCGCCGCACAACGCTCCCCGTCTCCAAGCTCACAT
>JBJSZF010000659.1:0-1155 GCA_046090125.1 Verrucomicrobiota bacterium | reverse complement strand
GCCCCGGCGCGGCAGTCGGTTCCGGAGGCTCCGGGCTCGACCGACCTGGACCGGTTCATCCACCGGCGGCTGGAGCAAGAGGGCGTCCGGCCGGCGCCGGCGGCGGACGACCGCACGTGGATGCGCCGGGCCAGCTTCGTGGTGACGGGCTTGCCGCCCAGCCCCGATGCGATGGCGGCGTTCCTCGCGGACGGGTCGCCAGCACGGCGGGGCAACGCGGTGGACCGGATGCTGGCGTCGCCCGGGTTCGGGGAGCGTTGGGCGCGGCATTGGCTGGACTTGGTTCGCTACGCGGAGACGCGCGGGCACGAGGACGACTACCGGATCGCCAACGCGTGGCATTACCGGGATTACCTGGTGCGGGCGTTCAACGCGGACGTTTCCTACGACCGGATCGTTGCGGAGCACGTCGCGGGCGACCTGCTGGAGCCGCGCACGCAGCCCGGGAATGGCGCGAACGAGTCGGTCCTGGCCACGGGCTGGGCCTTCCTGGGCGAGGAGGTCCACAGCCCCGTGGACATCCGTCAGGACGAGTGCGACCGGATGGACAACAAGCTCGACGTGCTGACGAAGACGTTCCTGGGCCTGACCGTTGCGTGCGCGCGGTGCCACGACCACAAGTTCGACCCGATCCGGCAGCGGGACTACTACGCGATGGCCGGGGTGATTCGCGGGGCGGCGTACCGGCAGGTGCGCTTCGAGACGGACCTCGTGCATGGGCAGGCGGCGCGCCGGCTGGCCACGTGGCGCGCCGAGGCGTCCGGGGCCATCGCCAGCGAGCTGGCGGAGGGAATGAAGGGAATGCCCGGAAGGCTTCGGGACGCGTTGACGTCCGGGCGCTTGGCCGACGGGTCGCTTGCGAAGGAATGGGAGGCCGAGCTGGCAACGGCCGCCAAGAACCCGAGGCATCCGCTTCATGCCGCCGCCGTGGCCGTCGTGGCCGGGGGCGACACCAAGGCCGTGCCCATGGAAACGGCGTCGTGGCCCCCGTCGGCCCCGGCGTTCGTCGTGGCCGACTTCACGCGCCCGGGCCTGACGCCGTGGCGCACCGATGGCCCCGGCATGGGCGCGGGCGTGGTCGAGGCCGGGCGCGTCCTCCCGGGCACCGACCGGATCGCGGACCATGGGGGCGCGCGGCGCGACCGTTTCTGGGAC
>JBJSZF010000658.1:0-14210 GCA_046090125.1 Verrucomicrobiota bacterium | reverse complement strand
CTTGCGGGATCCGTCGTCGCCCCGCATCCCGCTCCCCTCTCACCGACAACTTCGGGATGCGCGACGGCCAGCCTCGTGCCGGAACAGCGCTTGCCTTCACGCCGTCCTTCTGGCGTTCTTTGGACGGTCACGGGCAAACGGGGTCGTAGCTCAGTTGGTAGAGCGTCTCGTTCGCAATGAGAAGGTCAGGGGTTCGAATCCCCTCGGCTCCACCAGCCCGGATCCCGCCCCCCTCTTTCTGCTGTTCCCCGCTGTTCCGTCAGCGTTTCCCCACCACCGTTTCATTTCCCGGCCGCCTGGGACGGAGCCGAGACGGCTCCGCCCCTTTCACGGGAGCGGTCATGCGGGCATTCCGGCCGACACAGCCTGCAACACGGGCTCCACCTCCACCGCCCGCATCACCCGCACGATGTCCTCGTCCGTCCCGGCGATGGGTCGGCCGTCGTACCGATAGAAGTCCAAGTGACGGCCTCCGACGGCGGGGTTGGGTACGCACGTCCAAACGGATCGAAGCGGGAACACGGGCGGGTTGAGTGTGGGCGTCTCGATGACGACTTGGTGGGGCACGCCCACGGCGGCGGCGATGTGCATGAAGGCCGTGTCCACGGACAGGAACGCCCGCGCATGGCCCACGAGCGCGGCCGCCGACCGCAGGGAGGGCGCGCTGGGGAACCGCAGCGTGCCGGCCGGCAAGGCCTTGGCCAACGCCTCGTGCACGACGCGTTCGCCCGGCCCGCCAAAGGCCACGACGGGCACGTCTGACCTTCGTTCGCGCCAGGCATGGAGGAATTCTTCCCATCGCTCCACCGGCCAGCGTCGCAACGCCAGGTTTTTCGTGCCGCCCGACCCCACGTGGATTCCCAGCCAAGGCCTTCCTTCCAGTCCCTCGGCCCGGCACCAATCCCGCGCCCACGTGGCTTCCGAGTCTGAAAGAAAGAGGTCATACCGGGGCTGAGTCACCTCCCGACGCCCCCCCAGCACGTCCACGAGCCGCAGGTTGTTCTCCGCGCAGGACACCGTGTAATCCTGTTCCACGGCGTCCGTGACGAGCCATGAATCCAGCCATGACTCGTTCTCGTATCGATGGCTGAGGCGCCGCCGCGCCCCGGCCAGCCGTGCCACCCATCGATACTCGCGTCGGCCCTGCGGATGCAGCGTCAACGAGACGTCGGCCCGGGGCCTGCGAAAGCCCAGCACGAACCGAAGGCCCTCGTGCGCGGGACGTTCCAGCAGGTTGAACGCATGGACGGCGTCCACGTGGGGGTTGCCCGCGAGCAACTGCGCGCTCCCGGGCCACATGACGACGACCTCGACGCGCGCGCCGGGCCATCGCTTGCGCAGGTCGCGGAGCACCGGCGTGGCCATCAACGTGTCGCCGATGCCCGCCATGCTGAACACCAGCACGCGGCCCAGGGATTGCACCGGAGGTTTCATGGGGTTCTCTCCGTCGCCCTCAACGCCTCCATGTGCCCGGCCGACCGGCGATTCCCGCCCGGCCCACCGGCACAAGCTGCACCTCGTCCGGCAATCGGAGGCCCGTGCTGGCCCGGAACACCATCTCCCGTCGTCCGGGCGGCAGCACGAGCGTGGACCACGCCACCCCCCGGCGGACCTGCAACGCAAACGAACGCACCGGCGGCCCGCCGCGCACGGTCCATGACAGGCGAACCTCCGAGGCCTTGGCACGGCCCGAGAACGACGCGAGCGCGGGGGCGTTGGTGGTCAGCCACGGGCTGGCGGGCGGCACGGCGGGGTCGCGCTTGAACCGGGCCTTGAGCACCGGCACGACGCCGCCCTTGTTGTCCATGAGGCTGCTCATGTTCCACAACAGGAGCCCGTTGGCACCCCCCGGCTCCAGCACCAGCCCCGTCTGCGCCCCGATCTCCCTCGCGTCCCGGTCGATGCCCACCCGTGCCGACGCAATGCCCGCATAAAGGTTTCGGCCGGGGCGATTCTGCGCCGCCCACCAGTGCATGAGGACATGGAAGCTCTGGGCGGTTTGCTCGATGTTCCAGTAGAGCTGCGGCGCGAGGTAATCCACCCAGCCCTCCGCCAGCCACCGGCGTGCGTCCGCGTGCAACGACTCGAACGCGTCCAAGCCCTTGATTCCCGGGGGAACGTTGTTGCGCCAAATCCCGAACGGGCTGACCCCGAACTGCACCCATGGCTTCGTCTCGTGCACCACCCGCGAGGCGGCGCGGACGAAGCTATCCACGTTGGCCCTGCGCCACTCGCCGCGGTCCATGCCCCGGCCGTGCTCCCGGTAGGTGGCGTCGTCCGCAAACGGCACGGCGGCGCCCGACCCGTCCTTGATGGGGTACGGGTAGAAGTAATCGTCCATGTGGAGCGCATCGAGGTCGTAGCGGCGCACGAGGTCGGCGATGACCGACAACGCGTGGCGTTGCACCTCGGGCGAGCCGGGGTCCATCCAGACTTGGTTGCCGTAGGGAATGGCCAGGTCGGGCCGTCGCCGGGCCATGTTGCGCGGGTCGGACGGCGACCGGGCCGTCTCGGCGCGGGCGCGGAACGGGTTGATCCACGCGTGCAGCTCCATGCCTCGCTCGTGCGCCGCATCCACCGCGAACGCCAGCGGATCCCAAGCGGGCGACGGGGCCACGCCCTCGCGGCCGGTGAGGTATTCGGACCAGGGCTCCAGGGAGGACCGGTAGAGCGCATCCCCTTGGGGACGCACCTGGAGGATGACGGCGTTGAGCCCGATCTCGGCGGCAAGGTCCAGTTGCTCCAGCAATTCCTGGCGTTGCTGCTCCGGCTTCAGGCCAGGCTTCGAGGGCCAGTCGATGTTGCCCTTGGTGGCAATCCATGCGCCCCGAAGCTCCCGGCGAAGCTCCGGCGGGCCCGGCACGGCCGACATCGACGGCGGCGCGGCACGGGTCACCTCCACGGCCCCGCACCACAACAGGACGCAACATGTCCAAGCAGGGAAGCGCACGGCCCGCACCGTGCCCCGGCCCGCCATCCCGCGGCAAGGTTCGACCGCCCGGCGACGACCCGACCGAAGCCCCGAGTCACGCGAGGAATTCCTCCCGAAACCGGAGATGGCCCACGGTGCTCGGTCGAGGGTGCGCAAGGGCCTTCGTGGGATCGGCGTTCCTTTGGGGCTCCATCCCCCACGATGAACCTGAAATCGGCAGTCAAAGAGGGTGCCAAAACGAGGAAACGCCCTTCCCATCGGGCCGGATGGGCTCATGGACAGGAACCCAGGGGCTCACCCTGCGGGTGAGGTCGAGGTAGGCCCGGTTTGGCTGTAGGCCGGGTCCCCTGACCCGGCGCACTGGGCACGAGGCATCGCCGCCGCCGCGTGAGGGCACGCGGCCTACAGACGGACCCACTGCCGTTTCTAGGATGAATCGCTCCGCGGGGCATGGGGGCGCTTGCGTCGATTTTTGGGCTGCAAGAGGGTGCGAGCGTGAACGACGTGATCTCCGCAGCCTGCCTTGTGGTTCTGGCGTTGTTGCCGTTGGTGGTGCTCGGGCTTCGAGCGGCGCGGCCCAGGCTGATGCCATGGTGGGCCGCCTTCGTGCTGGTGGTCGGGTTGGGATGGGGTTTGCTGTTCGTGAGCGCCTTGGTGAACGAGTCGGCCAAGGGAGGGGCGGGCCACGTGGGCGCGTTGTTCCTTGGCTGGGCCATCATGCTGGTTTGGTTTGCCCCATGGCTGCTTGCCTACGCGCTCTTCCAGCTCGTTCGACGCCGCCGGGCCATGGCCAGCGCGTCGGTCGCACACCGCTGACCCGGCGCATCCAGATGGGGCCATGCGGCCGCCGCGTGAGGGCACGCGGCACGCAGCCCGTGTCGGAATCTTGGGTTCCAACTCAAAGGCTGGGCGCTCCCATGCCCCGCGGCTGATTCCAGGCTGACGCTTCGGCAAGCGCCGGGGCGGGGAAGTGCGGCGAACGACCCGTGCGGCGCACGCGGCGAACCATGCGAGCGTCCCAAGGCCGTTCACCGCCTTCCCCGTCCCGTTGCAGGCTGCCCATTCGCGGCATGGAGGACCCTCCGTGAATTGGCAAAACGGCAACACGATCACAGGGCGACGGGGGCGCAGGAAGCGGGCGACTGGGGTATTTATTGGGTAGGCCCATGCTCGCCCATGGGCTCGTGGGCCGGGAACCATTCGGCCCGTGGGCGGCCGCATGGGACGTGGATGAACGGATCCGGCGCCTGCGACGGAGCCTTCCGTGGAAGGCCGGTTCACGCCTCGTTGGGGTTCCCTACTTTGAGCCCAGGGCGGAGGCCATCGTGAAGATGGGGAGGAGGAGGCCGAGGGCGAGGAAGCCGATGGCGGCGGCAACGAGGCAGAGGATGACGGGCTCGATGAGGCGCACGGCCTGGTCCACCTGGCGGTTGGTGCGGCGTTCCACGGTGTCGGCGATCTGGAGGAGCACCTCGTGCAGCTTGTTGGATTCCTCGGCCACCGTGATCATGGCGAGGATTTGCTCCGGGATGAACCCGCCGGCCGCCAGGGGCTCGGACAAGCGCTTGCCATCGCGGACGGCGTCGGTGGCCTCCGCGATGCGGTCGGCGAGGAGGTCCGAGCCGGTGGCGTCCTTGGCGATGCGGAGGGCAGAGAGGAGGGGGACGCCATTCGCGAGCATGGTGCCGAGGATGCGGCAGAAGCGGGTGATGGCGAGGAGGCGGAGGGCGGGCCCGGCGACGGGGACCTTGAGTCGCCAAGCCTCGAGGGTGCGGCGGTGCTTGTCGTTGCGCAGTGCAGTGACGAGAGCGGCGACGGTCGCGCCGAGGATGGGGAGGATGAGATACCAGTAGGAACGTAGGAGGCGCGAGGAGGCGAATAACAGCTCGGAGGGGAGGGGCTTCTTGGCGTTGGCCAGCAAGGGCTCGAACTTGGGGACGAAGAAGAGGAGGGCCGCCACCATGACGAGGGTGCCCAGCGTGGCCAGCAACGCGGGGTAGATGAGCGCGCCCATGACCTTGGAGCGGAGTTCCTCGAAGCGCTCGATGAAGGACGAGAGCGAACGCAGGACATCGACGAGGAACGACGCGCGTTCGCCGGCCTGGATCATGGCCGTGTGCAGGACGGGGAACGTCTCGGGATACTGGCGTAGGGTGTCGGTGAGGGAGCGGCCGTCGGCGACGGCGGCGCGGATTTCCTTGAGGAGCTGCTTGAGGGACGGGTTGACGGTGGATTTGCCCAGGGAATCGAGGGCGCGAAGAAGGGGGACGCCGGATCCCAGGAGGTCGGCAAGCTGGGAGTACATGGCCCCGAGGTCGGCGGCCTTGATGCGGCGGCGGGGCTTGACGGCAGGGTCCGAGGGGTCGCCCTCGATGGTGACGGGAAAGAGGCGGCGTTCGCCGAGGATTCGGATGGCGGCCGCCTGGGTGTCGGCCTCGACGGTGCCGCGGGTGGTGGCTCCGGAGTCGGACAAGGCGCTGTAATTAAAGCGTGGCATGCGGGCTACAACGCGGTGCAGAGGACGACCTCGTCCGGCGTGGTCACGCCTTGGCGGACCTTGACCCATCCGTCCTCGCGCAGGAGGCGGAGGCCGGTGGCGCGCCCGGCCTGGATGATGCGGTGGGACGGTGCGCGGTCGATGATGAGCTCCGAGATGGCGTCGGAGGTGACGAGCAGCTCGTAGAGGCCGGAGCGGCCGCGGTAGCCGGTGTTGCGGCAGTTGGGGCAGCCGACGCCGCGGGCGAGCTGCGCGCCGGGCTCGAGGACGAGGTCCTTGGGCAGGTTGGCGGGGTCAGGGACGGACCAGGCCTTGCACTTGGGGCAGACGCGCCGGACCAGGCGCTGGGCCATGGCTCCGACGAGGGTCGAGGCGACGAGGAAGGGTTCGACGCCCATGTCCACGAGGCGCATGGGGGCGGAGGCGGAGTCGTTGGTGTGGAGGGTGGAGAGGACGAGGTGGCCGGTCATGGCGGCCTGGGTGGCGGCGGCGGCGGTTTCGAGGTCGCGGATTTCACCGATCATGACGACGTCGGGGTCATGGCGGAGGATGGCGCGGAGGCCCTTCTCGAAGGTCATGCCGACCTGGTGATGGACGGGGATTTGGTTGACGCCCTGGAGGTGGTATTCGACGGGGTCCTCGACGGTGATGACCTTGAGTTCCGGGCCGACGATGGCATTGAGGGCGGCGTAGAGGGTGGTGGTCTTGCCGGAGCCGGTGGGGCCGGTGACGAGGAAGATGCCGTGGGGCCGGTCAATGAGGCCCTTGAAGGTGCCGAAGGTCCCCTCGTCCATGCCGAGCTGCTGGAGGGTGAAGAGGACGTTGGACTTGTCGAGGAGGCGCATGACGACGCCCTCGCCGAAGAGCATGGGGATGACGGAGACGCGGACGTCCACCTGGCGGCCGCCCACGTTGAACTTGATGCGGCCGTCCTGGGGGATGCGGCGCTCCGCGATGTTCAGGTTCGCGAGGATCTTGATGCGGGAGATGATGGCGGCCTGGAACCGGTGCATCTGGGGCGGGACGGAGGCCTCCTGGAGGACGCCGTCGATGCGGTACCGGATGGACATGTGGTGCTCGTAGGGCTCGATGTGGATGTCGGAGGCGCGCTCGTTGACGGCCTCGAGGATGATCTCGTTGACGAGCTTGATGACGGACGCCTCCTGCGCGGCCTCCATGAGGTCGTCGGAAGGGTCCCCCGTGACGGCGGCGGGGCTGTCGTCGGCGCCCACCATCTCGTCGAGGGTGTCGCCGCCGAGGCCGAAGTGGGACTTGATGAGCTTCTCGATGTCGTCGCGCGGAGCGAGGACGGGCTGGATGTCGAGGCCGGTGGCGAGGCGCAGCTCGTCGAAGGCGTAGAGGTCGAAGGCGTCGGAGGTGGCGACGTTGAGGGTGCCGTTGGTCCGGGAGACGGGGACGAGTCGCTTGCGATAGACGATCTTGGAGGGCAAGGCGCGGAGGGTCTCGGGGTCGGGGGTGAGGTCGGCGAGGTTGACGAGCGGGATGTCGAGGTGCTCGGCCATCACCTCGAGGATTTGGCGCTCGGAGAGGATGCCGAGCTGGACGAGGGCTCGGTCTATGCGAAGTCCCTCGGCGCGCTGGAGGGCTTGGGCCTCGGCGAGTTGTTCCGGGGTGACCAGGCCCCGGGAGATGAGGATGTGCGCGACGCTCATGGAGGATGGGACGGGGTCGGGCCGGAACGATTCAAATGGGAGGGAAGCGGTGGCGACGCAGGCCGGCCCAACCGCGCCGATTCCGTCGGAAGGGTGGGGATGGCGCAGCCGGGGGAGCGGGCACGCCCGACCCAACGGAGGCCCTTCGGCGGAGGCGAACGCAAACGCTGTGGCAGCCCGTTCGGGGGCTTTCGTCCGTCGTGTCTTGATGTGCGTTCATCCCGTGCTGGAAGCCGGGCGGCCCCTTCCCATGGGCGCCACCCTGGCATCCGGTTGGCCATGACATTTCCCCTGTTCCGAGGGGTTGTTGCAAGGCGGCTCTTGGCCCCGCGCGGATTCCACCAACGAGATCGGATGCGCGGCCGGGGGAGGGGATGCGGGCAGGCGAAGGGAGCCAGCGAGGGTTCAGCGAAGGAGCGTGGGGCGGACCTCGGTTGACTCCCCTAGGGGTTGCAACCAATGGAGGAGGTCGGCGGACACGAGGACGGCGGCGCCGAGGACGACGGGGGGCGTACGGACGGGACGGGGAGGCGGCGCGGCGAGCTGATTGGCCAGCGAGGCCAGGGCTTGGTCCCGGATGCGACGGTTGGCGAGCAAGGGTGCCAGCGCGTCATGCAAGCGGGGCCAGTGGGCGGCATCGATGGACTGGAGCCGGTCAAATGGGGCATCGGTCATCGAGAACCCGTCGCCCAGCGGATGGATGGCGAGACATGTCACCCGTCGTGACGCGGGGGATTCCCCGGGGCTGGCGTGCGAGCACGCCAAGAGGAGGAGCAAATCGGGCGAAAACCCGCTGCGGGATGGGTCGAGCAGGAATGCGCCGCGTTGGAGGAGGCGGCAGGCGTCTGCGGGAAGGCGCCGGGAAGCGTCCGTGTCAGCGTGGAGGCATTCAATGGCGGCTTGCCGGAAGGATGGGCCATCGGCGTCAAAGGCCCATGGGCGATGGTTCGGGGGGATGCGGACCGAGGCCTCGTCTTGCCTTCCCAAGAGGCGTTCCCCGAGCACCCCGCAGGTGTCCCGGTAGATGACGGCGCACGCATCGGGCGGGAACGGAAGCACCGTGATGATCCATGCGAGGGCATCGGGGACGATGCCCTCAAGGACTTGGCCCGGGGCGATGTCCTCCAGTTGCATGGCAGCGAGGCGTCAGGGATTGGGACCGGGGTGGCTGGTCTCGTGATGAACGGGGCGATTAGGTCGCGGAGCCGCACAAAAACAAGGCCAAAGATGTCTATAGCCCGTCGTTCAGGGACATGTCGCATGCCAGCGTGACCGATGGTGGCGAGCGACAAGGCATTGCAAACGTTGGGAGACCGGATCCGCGAGGCGAGGAAGGTCACGGGCTTGTCGCAGGAGGAACTGGCGTTGCAGGCGGACATCGACCGCTCCTTCATGGGCCAAGTCGAGCGAGGCCAGCGCAACATTTCGGTCCTGACGCTCCTTCGCGTGGCCCGCGTCCTGGACATCAATTTGGGGAGCCTTCTGGACGGATTGGGCGGGGTGGGCGGCGCCTTGGCAGACGGGGTGACGGACTACAAGGCCAAGAAGCCCCGGGCCAAGGGGTTGACGCGCAGGGGCCGGGTCGGCAAGGCGCGATAGCCCAAGCCGTGGGGCCATGGTTGGGGCGGCAAGAGCATGAGGCTGGCCGTGCCCGATGCGCCTCGATAGCGTGCAGCCATGATGGCGCGAGTCCTGGGTGCTCCTGCGGCGGTTGGCGCGGCAGGCATTTCACTGGTTTTCCTGTGGGCTTCGAGCGTTGCGGTGGCGCAAGTGCCCTCCCGGCTGCGCGTGATGCCGCCGGTGCCGGACGCGGCCGGGTTGCGCCTGGCATGGGACGTCCCGGGCGATGGTTGGACCTTTGAGGTTCAGGAGGCCCCGGGCCTGTCCGGCCCCTGGGTGGCATCGCCATCCGGCGCGGTCGGTGCGCAGCGAAGCTGGCGGGATCCCCGCGGATACCAGGATGCGGACCAACGGGTGTTCCGGGTGCTGCACACGCCTCCGCCCGTGGCGCGGGGGATGCTGTTGTCCCTTTCCAAGACGGCAACGTATCCCGCGGCGCAGCTTTCGTTCCTGTTGTTGCTCCAGGGGATTCCCCTGACGGCGCAGTTCGACGTGGAGGTTTACAAGTTGGTGTACCGCACGGTGGACCCGTGGGGGCTCCCCACGGTGGCATCCGCCGGCCTGGCGGTTCCCGTGAAAGCGGGCCGGGCATGGCCGCTGTTGGGGTATCAGCACGGGACGCTGCTCAGGAAGCTAGATGCGCCGTCCTCCGGGCTCAGCACCGA
The DNA here is from genome assembly GCA_046090125.1 of Verrucomicrobiota bacterium. GTDB lineage: Bacteria > Verrucomicrobiota > Verrucomicrobiia > Limisphaerales > UBA9464 > UBA6176. Next base: position 4,823 of record JBJSZF010000658.1, on the reverse strand, counting down.
GGGGTTGGTCGGAGTGCTGTTGGCGACCAGTGGGTACGTGGGCGTGTCGGCGGACTACCTGGGCCTTGGGGATTCGCCGGGGAGGCATCCGTACCATCATGCGGCATCGCAGGCGACGGCGGTCGTGGATGCGTTGAGGGCGGGGAGGGCTGCCTGCGCGACCAACGGGGTGACGTTGAGCGGGCAGGTGTTCCTGGCGGGATATTCGCAAGGCGGACATGCGACGATGGCGACCCTGCGGGAGATCGAGTCGCGCCATGCGGCGGAGTTTGAGGTCGCGGCCTGCGCGCCGATGGCCGGCGCCTTCGACTTGTCGGGCGTCACGCTGGACGACGCGTTGTCGGACCGGCCGGTTCCCAACCCGTACTATTTTGCGTTCCTGTTGCAGACGCTGGTGGACCTCTATGGGGTCGCGCCCAGCCTGTCGGAATTGCTGGAGCCTCCCTACGACCAGTCGTTGCCACCGTTGCTGGATGGCTCGACGGACGGCGGCGCCGTCAACGCGCTGATGCCATCGATCCCGAATCGCATCGTGAAGCCCGGCTACCTCGCCGCCCTGCGCGCGGACCCGGGCCATCCGTTGCGCCGTGCGTTGCGGGACAACGACCTCACCTCATGGGCTCCGCGTGCGCCCATGAGGCTGTACCATTGCAGCGGCGACCAAGACGTCGTGCCCGGCAACGCCGTGGTCGCCCGCGAGCGCATGGCGGCGTTGGGCGTGGCGGTCCCCTTGGTGGATCCCAAGGCGGGCGCGAGCCATGGCGACTGCGCGCAGCCTGCGTTGTTGTTGGTCAAGGCGTGGTTTGACTCGCTCCGGAGGTAAAGGACTCCCGGGGCCGAACCACCTGGGAGTCATGAAACGTCGCCGTGCGAATCCATCCCACCCGACGGACGGACGGTCCCCCGTTCGGGGGCATGACGCGCCGTCACGCGTTCCAACACCCCGGCAAGGCCGACTCGGGTCGCCCCACCACGTTGGGACGATCCAACGGATGCGGGAGCCGCGCCCAACCTCCACGGCCGCGCAACCGATCCCGGCGCAGCCACGTGACCTCCAGCAACGGCGGCACGTCCAATCCCCGGCGCCTCACGCTTCCGCCCCGGTTGTTTGGATGGACGTGTGCCACCACAAACCCCGCCTCCAATCGCCGAAGCGCCGCGCGCATCAACATCAAGCCTGCCCGTTCCCATGCCCGTTGCACGTCATGCAACTCCAGCACCATCACCCGAAACCGCCCGAGGGTCGCGTCGGATGCCGCCAGCAGCACCTCCCACTCCGCCCCCTCGATGTCCATCTGCAATGCCAGGTCGCCCGTGCCGGGAGCGCAGCGTCCCACCCAGCCATCCAACGTCACGTGCCGCTCGTCCTCGCGCGGCCCCAGGAACTTCTTCTCAAACCGAAACATCGGATGCTCCTCCGGCGGCCCCTCCACGGAGTAATCCGCCATGAAGCTCGGGATGCCGCGCCGCGCCATCTCCAGCTCGAACGTGGCCGAGTTGGCCACGCCCGGCGAAAAGCACGCCTCGATGCCCGCCAGGTCGTCTGGCACCAGGTAGCCCCCATCCCCATCGCCCCCGACGCGAACCAACGCATGGCCCGTCTCCACCGGCCGAAGCCCGCGAAGGAACGACTCCACCTCGTCGCGTCCCGACGCCCGCGCCAGGACGGTCCGGCCCGGCAACCCCTGGTTCAGCCAATCCCGCGCCTTCATCCGCCGCGCACCCTACGCGGCCGCCGCCGCCCCTCCAGCCATTAACTCCCGCCCGCGCCTCCCCAGCCCCCACCCCATGCCCCGCTTTCGTGACATCCGCGACACCTGGGTCATCGCGCCCAACTTCAAGCGCCGCCTGTCCGGCGTCACCGCCACGCTCGAGCGCGTGGTCCCCGTGCAGGCCCGCTCGCTGCCCATCGCCGCGCTCGGGCCGGTCTTGGCCGATGGCGTCCCGCGCGTGCGCTTCCGGGACCTGACCCGCCTTCGCACGCCGCCCGCCGGCCATCCCTGGCGCGTCTGGCACGCCCGGCGCAACGTCGAGATGCTTGGCGGCCTCCTCCTGCGACACTGGTTCCGCGCCCGGCTCCGGCTCGTCTTCACCTCCGCCTCGCAACGCCGCCACACCGCGTGGAGCCGCTTCCTCATCCGGCGCATGGACGCCGTCATCTCCACTTCCTCCAGGACCGCCTCCTACCTCGAGCGCCCGTCCACCGTCGTGCGCCACGGCATTGACGCCTCCCAATTCCAGCCACCGCCCAACAAGGCCGCGTTGCTCCAGCGACTCGCGCTCCCGCCCCTGCGTTGGGTGGGTTGCTTTGGCCGAATTCGCCACCAAAAGGGCACCGACGTCTTTGTGGACGCCATGATCCGGGTCCTGAGGGACCGACCTGGAACGGGCGCCCTCGTCATGGGCCGGGCGGTGGGGCATCACGTGGCGTTCCTGGCAGGGCTTCAGCAACGCGTCCGCGACGCCGGGCTTGCGGACCGCATCCTGTTCCCGCCGGAGGTTCCCCCCTCCGGGACGCCGGACTGGTACGCGGCCCTGGACGTCTTCGTGGCTCCGCAACGATGGGAAGGGTTCGGCGTCACGCCCCTGGAAGCGATGGCCACGGGCGTCCCGGTCGTGGCCACGACGGTGGGCGCGTTCCCGGAGCTAGTGCAGACGGGCGTCACGGGGGCGCTGGTGCCGCCGGGGGACGTCGAGGCCATGGCCCTCGCCGTGGGACGGCTGCTGGACGACGAGGCCCTGCGGCGGAATCAAGGGGCCGCCGGACGCGACCGTGTCCGGAAGCACTTCACCCTCGAGGCGGAGGCGGAGGCCCTCAACGCGGTGTACCGCCAGCTCGAACTCACCGACGCCAGCCCATCCGCCACAACAAGCCGTCGAGACGACATGCCAGGCTGACCCGTGTTTGGTGCCACGCCGATCCGTACACGTGCTCCCGCAGCCGCCGGTGCCGATACCGTCGTTGCCCCGGTCGCGGGCCCGAGTCCAGCCAGCGCAACACGGGCCCCACGAGGTAGTCGTCCGAAAGGCATTCCGGTGGTTGGTTGTTGCGAAAGGGCGGCGTGGACAAGAGGCGCAGGCGCGCGGCGGGGTCGTCATCCACCCGAAGCACCCCTTCGACGGCGTCCTCCAGCGTCGGGTACGCGGACACGTCGATCATGCAGCCCGGGTTGAATACCTCGTGCACGTCGGGCGCGCCCCAGTAGATCGGGATGCACCCCACGAGCAGCGGCTCCACCAGCTTCTCGGTCACGTACCCGGGAGACCGCGTGTTCTCGAAGGCGAGGTTGAACCGGAAGCCGCGCAGGAACGACAGCTTGTCCGGCACCCTCCGGCCCGTCGTGTTGAAGTGTTTCCCCCCCGACTCCACCGGCCGCCGACGCCGCAACATCCGGAAGAACCGGTTCCGCTCCGGCGCACGCGGGTTGCTCGCCACGAACGCGCAGAAGCCGTCGCGGCCCATGAAGGCGGATGGATCATGCCCGGGGCCTCGCACCAACGATCCCAGCAATGGCAACGCCTGCGCAAAGTACGGGTACCGGACGAACCTCGCGTCGTCCTTCGGGCCGTCCGGCCCGAAGGCCAGGTCACACTGGTCGAAGTCCGGGAGCATGTTCTCGGCCGTCAGGTACACCTTGGGTCCTTGGAACCCCCAATGCCGCTCGCCGTAGTCCGAGTACACCAGCACGTCCGCATCCTCGAAGCTCCCCAGCACCACGCCGCGACGCTGTCCCAACAACCGGAGCAGTCGATGGCTGCCGGGGTCGAAGCCCGGCCAGAAATCCGAGTATGCCAAGCGCAAGGAACGCATCCCGCGCAGGTTGAACGTCCCGGACGCCCCGTGCCAAGCGGCGGACGGCTTGCCTCGGGGCGGCGTGGCGAAGGAAGGCGGCTTTCGAGGGGACGTTCGCAGTGTACCCCAGACATTTTTCGTCGCGGGCATCCCCCGGAAAACACCCCGAATGGTACGTCTCGAAGGGCGCGCCGCGCCCTGATCCGAAATCAAGCCCGGCCCAAGCGTCCGGGTCCTTTCGTGTTGGCGTGATGCCACGCGAAGCGAGACGTGCGGATGGGCTCGCCCAATACCCGGGGCGTTGCACTGGGCCAACATGGTGTCGTCCCGTTGGAGCTTGGCTTCCCGGCAACCCGATGCGCCGGATGTGGGCACCTGGCCTGCTGGATCGGCTTTGCGCGCCCATCCGCGGCCCATGGGCTCCGGTGGGCCCCTGTCCCAAGGATTCCCCGGGAATCCTCTTGTCACCCGGGGGCGAATGAAGGAAGGGAGGTGGGCGGTTGGTTCTTTTGAATTTATCCCTGCCCGGTGCGTGCATCGGGACAACGTCCTTCGACCATGTAAACAGTCATGGGAGCAAAAGCGTCGGCGCTATCAACGTCATGCCTTCACTGGAAGGCGGCGAAGCCACGTGGTTCCCACTTGGTTCCTCAGGTAGATGGGACCTGTCCTCCACGGCCAGGGCGGGGATTTTCCTTTGTCGGCGGCCGCCTCTTCCGGTGGGATGCAGGCGATGTCGGAGCCGGACTTGTTTGGGGCACGGCCCGGTGGCGGCGCAGGCGGGGCGGCGGACGCCGGGCCATCGGCCGAGCCCGCCCGCGCCGCGCCGCTGGCGGCCCGGATGCGGCCGCGCACGCTCGATGAGTACGTCGGGCAGCAACAAATCCTCGGCCCCGGCCTGAACACAACGCACTCAGACAATGCCCTTCGAAATATCGACGAAATGCATCGACGCAGTACGCATGCACACTGGGTTGCAAAATCTCGACATAGCACATATATTGCTCAATAAGAAGATTATGATTTGCAG
>JBJSZF010000657.1:0-5321 GCA_046090125.1 Verrucomicrobiota bacterium | reverse complement strand
CGGGACGGCGCTGCCACGTGCTTGGGGGCTTGCGCAGAGACGGGACGGGGCTGCCACGTTGTCCGGTCCTCGGCGTGCGTTCGCGAACGGTGACAACACCCGGGCCCACGCGATACGCTGCGGGCGACGCTTGAATCTCATCGCTCCCACCATGCGCGCCCTCCTTGCTTTCGCTGCCCTCGTCCTTGCCCTGCTGCCCGAAGGGACCGCCCGGGCGGAGACGACGTTTCGCAAGGCCGTGTTGGAGGACCTGTGCGACAACCCGATGGAGCTGGCGCCGTTGCCCGACGGGCGGGTCGTGTTCGTCGAGCGGTTTGGCAACGTGCGGATCTGGCGGCCCGACGCGGAGCGCACGGTGTTGTCGGGTCGGCTGGCCGTGCATGGCAGCGTGAACGCGATCATCGCCCGGCAGGCGGACAAGGGGAGCTGGGAGGCGGGCCTCATGGGCGTCGCCGCGGACCCGGGCTTCGCCACCAATCGTTGGATCTACCTGTACTGGTCGCCGGCCGGAGACGTCCCCGAGAACCGCGTGTCGCGTTTCACGCTCGATGGCGACCGCCTGGACGAGGCGTCGGAGAAGGTCGTCTTGCGCGTCCTCGTGCAACGCGAGGTGTGTTGCCACGAGGCCGGGTCGCTGGCCTTTGATGGGGAGGGCAACCTGTTCGTCTCCACCGGCGACAACACCAACCCGTTCGAGTCCGATGGCTTCAACCCGGTGGACGCCCGCTATGGCCGCCATCCGTTCGATGCCGCGCGCTCGGCGGGGAACGCGAACGACCTGCGAGGGAAGATCCTCCGCGTGCATCCCGAGCCCGACGGCACCTACACGGTGCCCCGCGGCAACCTGTTCCCGCCGGGCACGCCCCACACGCGCCCCGAGATTTTCGTCATGGGTTGCAGGAATCCGTTCCGCATCTCCGTGGACCGCGCCACCGGCACGCTGTCGTGGGGCGAGGTGGGCCCGGACGCGCGGGAGCCTCGCGCGGGTCGCGGGCCGGCGGGCTTTGACGAGATCAACCGAACGCGCACGGCGGGGAACTTTGGATGGCCATTCTTCATCGCCGACAACAGGCCGTACCACGCCCACGACTTTGCCACGCGCACCTCGGGCGACGCGTGGGATCCGGCGCATCCGGTGAACCCGTCGCCACGGAACACCGGTCCGCGGGAGCTGCCCCCGGCTCGCCCCGCGTGGATGTTCTACCCGTACTCGCCGTCCACGCGCTTCCCGGCGGTGGGTTCCGGCGGCCGCACGGCGTGCGCCGGGCCCGTGTACCACTTTGACCCAGCGCTGGCGTCGTCGAGGAAGCTGCCGGCGTCCTTCGACCGTTGCCTGTTCATCTACGACTGGGAACGGCATTGGATCCTCGCCGTGCATCCCGCCGCCGACGGCCAGCCCGGCCGCATCGAGCGCTTTGCGCCCAACATCGCCCTGAAGCGCCCGGTCGAGCTGGAGCTCGGACCCGACGGCGCGTTGTACGCCATCGAGTTCGGGTCGGGCTGGGAGAACAACAAGGATTGCCAGGTGATCCGCATCGAGGCGGTTCCCGGATCGTAGGCGACGCGTTGCGCCCGACCGCCTGGAGGCCGTCCATGGTTACCTTTGTGTTGCCGCCCGGGACCGGGCCCGCCGAGTGCCTCGCCTGGGACGAGGCGCTGCTGGATCTCGTCGAGGACGAGGTGTGCGAGGCGGCGCTGTGGTTCTGGGAAGCCCCGTCGCATTGCGTGGTGGTGGGCTATGGGCAAACGCCCGCGCGCGAGGTGCGGATCGAGGCGTGCCGGGCCGACGGGGTGCCGGTGCTGCGGCGATGCAGCGGCGGCGGGACGGTGCTTCAAGGGCCCGGTTGCTTGTCGTATGCGCTGGCGCTGCCCATCGACGCCCACCCGGAGCTGGCCACCGTGAGCGGCACCAATGCCCACGTCATGGGATGCCAGCGGGACGCCCTCGCGCGCGTCGTGCCGGGATCCCTCGCGGTGTGCGGCCACACCGACCTCGTCTGGGAGGGGCGCAAGGTATCGGGCAACGCGCAGCGTCGGCGTCGGCGGGCGCTGTTGTTTCACGGGACGTTCCTGCACGGGATGGACCTGGACTTGGTCACGCGATGGCTTCTGCCGCCGTCATCGGAGCCTGCCTATCGAGCGGGTCGCGACCACGAGGCGTTCGTGGCGAACCTGCCGTGCCCCCCGGACGTCCTTCGCGAGGTCTTGGCCGGCGCATGGAAGGCGACGCCCGCACCCGTGCCCGAGGACGCCGGGCGGCGCGTCGAGCGCCTGATGTCCGGGCGTTACGGTCGCGCCGAATGGCATGACCGCCGGGCGTGAGGTTTTCGCGGCCGTGGATGCCGTGTTGGCAGGCACGCCGGGATGGGGTAGCACGGGCGCGGTCTTGGCGGCCCGTGATGGGGCGCGGGATCCCTGATGCTGTTCAATAGCTGGACGTTTGCCGTGTTCCTGCCGCTGGTGCTGGCGTTGCACCACGCGTGGCGTCGGTCGTGGTGGCAGGTGGGCGTGCTGACGGTGGCCAGCCTGGTGTTCTACGGTTGGCACACGCCGTGGCTGGTGCCCTTGCTGGCGCTATCGACGGGGCTCAATGCCTGGGCAGCCGAGGTGCTGATGCGGCGAGGGACGACCGACGGCCGACGGCGCGCGGTGTTTGCGGGAGCGTTGGCGTTCAACCTTGGGGCGCTGGCCTTCTTCAAGTACGCCGGGTTGATCGCGGGCACGTTTTGGAAGGGGGCTTCGGGCTCGTGGGTGGGCTCCATCCCGCTGCCGATCGGCATTTCGTTTTATACGTTTCAGGGGATCAGCCTCGTGGTGGAAAGCTGGCGGGCCGGCCGGGCGGGCTTCCCGGGTCTGGAGCCGCCCCGCGGGCGGCGGGAGCGGGCGTGGTTCCATGCGCGGGTGTGGTTCTTCAAGGCGTTCTTCCCGCAGTTGATCGCGGGGCCGATCGTGAAGGCGGGGGAGTTCTTTCACCAGATCGGCCCCAAGGGCTGGGGGGACGTGGACTGGTCCGGGGCGTTGAAGAAGCTCGTGCTGGGGTTCTTTCTGAAGATGGTGGTGGCGGACAACCTGAAGGAGGCGACGTCCCTGCTGGCGTGGCCGCAGTTCACGGAGCTGCCGAGGGGGAGCCTGCTGCTGCTGTTGTATGGGTTTTCGTTCCGGATCTTTGCGGACTTCGCGGGCTACTCGCTGATTGCGCAGGGGTTGGCGCGCTTGTTTGGGTATGAGCTGCCGCTGAACTTCCTGCACCCGTACCTCGCTCCGAGCCTGACGGACTTCTGGCGGCGCTGGCACCTGTCGTTATCGAGCTGGCTGAGGGAATACTTGTACATCCCGCTGGGCGGCAACCGGCTGGGCGAGGGGCGCACGTACGTGAACCTGTTCCTGGTGATGTTCCTGGGCGGATTGTGGCATGGGGCGGCGTGGAGCTACGCGGCCTGGGGGACGGCACATGGCGTCGGGTTGGCGCTGGAGCGTTGGACGGGGGCCGGGCGCGGGGACCCGGCCTCGTGGCCGCTGTGGAGGCGAATGCTGGGCTGGGCGGTGACGTTCCACGTCGTGTCGTTGCTGTGGCTGTTGTTCCAGTTGCCGGACATCCGTCATGCGTGGGCGTTCGTGCGGTGCCTGGCGACTAACGGCGGCGGGGTCCTGCCGCAGTCGGCGTTTGTCATCGTGGTGTTTGGGCTGCCGGTGGCACTGCATCATGCGTGGGGCGCGACGGCGTCGTGGCGTGCGGGTTGGCCGGAGGCGTGGCGCTCGCGGGTGGAGACGCTGGCCTATGGGACGATGCTCTTCCTGTTGCTGTGCAACGCGGGCAGCGCCGGGGACTTCATTTACTTCCAATTCTAGCCATGATGCGCCCCAGCACACGACAGGCCCTTGCGATCCTCGCCACGGCGGCGGCCTTGTGTGGCGCGTGGACGTGGGCGGCGCGCCGGCCCGGGATGACGGCGGAGTTCGCCGAGTACAACCAAGCCGCGAACCGAATCCGGATCGAAGGCTACCTCGCCCGTCCGTCGGCCCCCGCGCATGTCCTCGTGGGGTCGTCGCTGTCGGGGCGGTTGTTGCCGTCGTACTTCGAGGGAACGTCCATGGCGGACGTGGAGACGCTGGGGCTGGACGGGTCCGGGCCGAGGGTAGGCATCGAGGTGTTGCGGCGGCGCAAGGACTGGCCGGAGACGGTCTGGGTGGAGACGTACCTGATGGGGCGCGAGACGACGCCCAACGACCGCGCCTTGATGGGGGACATGGACGCGACCGGCACGCGGTTGGCGGTCGCGATGCCGTTGTTCCGGGCGTCGCATCGGCCTTCCAGCGTGGCGTACACGGCGTTGAAGCGACGCCGTGAGGGTGGCGGAGGGGACGCCACGTGGACGACCAACGTGGCGGCGAGCGCGAGCGGCCCTGCGGCGGCGCCGGCTCCCGTGGATCCCGGCGTGGAGGAGTCATGGCACGGGCTGCTGGAGGACCTGCGACGGCGCAACGTGCGCGTGGTGTTCGTGGACGTTCCCGCTGGCGAGACCCGGCGGCTGGGCGCGCGGGCGCAGCCCGACCTGGCGGATCGCTTGGCGGCGCGGTTCGGGATCCGGCGCGTGGACCTGCGGGAGGCGTGGTTTTCACGGGGCTGGGTGCCGCGCTACACGGACGGGCGGCACCTGGATGCGGCGTCGGCCCGCCAGACGGCGCGCTGGCTGGCGGAGATGGCCGGGGAGGCACGGTGACCGGGCTGCATTGGACAACCCGGCAGGGCAGGGGAACGGTGCGGCTGTGACGAGCGCCGAAGCGCTGACTTATCTCTCGACCCTCCAGCCGTTCGGGTACAAGCCCGGGCTGGAGTCCACGCGCAGGCTGGCCGCGCGGGTGGGCAACCCCCACGAGGCGCTCCAGTTCATCCATGTTGCGGGCACCAACGGGAAGGGGTCCACGTGCGCCATGCTGGACGCAATCTACCGCGCGTCCGGAAGGCGCGTGGGCCTTTACACCTCGCCGCACCTCGTGCGCTTCAACGAGCGCATCCGCGTCGCGGGGGAACTCCTGGCGGACGACGCGCTCGCGGCGATCCTCGAGGAGGTCGAGCGCGTCAACGCGGGCCGCCCGATCACCTTCTTCGAGGTCACGACCGTCGCGGCCTTCCTCGCCTTCGCGCGGACGCCGGCCGACCTCGTGCTGCTCGAGGTCGGCATGGGCGGCCGCCTCGACGCCACCAACGTGGTCGCGCGCCCGCTGGTGTCCGTGGTCACGCCGGTCTCCTTCGACCACATGGAATACCTCGGCGACACGCTGGCGCTGATCGCCGCCGAGAAGGCCGGCATCCTGCGCGC
>JBJSZF010000656.1:0-5525 GCA_046090125.1 Verrucomicrobiota bacterium | reverse complement strand
CTTCGAGGACGAGCGTTCGTTTCTCCGCGAGTTCGAGGCCGTGCGTCGGTTCGAGCGGTTGTCGCGTGAGCATCCGGGCTTCATCGACATCTTGCAGACCGGCCGAAAAGCCCAGCGCTCCCACTCGCCCCGAGTCGATCCCCCACTCCTGGGCTCGCGCCCGGATCATCCTCACCGCCCGCCGCGCGTCCGACAGGGCATGCTCTTGAATCCGATAGGGAGAATTTGTCTCCCGTGCGAGCCGGTACTTCAGCACGAACGCCGCCGTGCCCCGAGCCGCCAGCCAACGCGCGGCATGATGCCCCTCGTGGTCCATCCAAAGCTCCCGATGGCCTCCGCCCGGAATCACCAACACGGCGGAGCCATCCCCTTGCACCGGCAGCCACGGCGTGATCGACGGTCGATGCACCCCCGACACCACGTGCTCGCCCGCCGCCGTCACCCGGACCACCTCCGGAGCCGTACGCCCCTCGGATCCCGGAGCATCCCCCGTCCACAAAGGGATCTCCCCGGCCGCCACAAGCTCGGCCCCAAGGAGCCGAAGCAGGGTTCCCAGAACCCATGCGAAGCCCAACTCGCCCAACCGCCCCGCCCTTCGCGCGCGCATGTCGAAGGGTTCCCCTCATCCGAGCCCGCTTGCAACCCGTGCGTTGGCATCGGCCCGTCCCAAGGGAGTCGATCCGCCTCAGCCGTCATCCGTTCGTCGGCGCCCCTGCCTTCCCGAAGGCCTGCCGAACCCTTCATGACCTCATCAACCCGACTCGAGCTCCGCCACGCGACCAGGCCCGTTCATGGACGCCAGGTCCCCGCTCCTGAACGTCGCAAGCACACGGAGACCGCGCGTCCTCCCAGCGAGCCTCTCCCGCATGTCACCCCTCAACCGGATCCAGGCGCCCACCGCGACCCTGAAGGCGGATTCACGACGCACCGTGGGCTTCGTCGGGCCCGACTGGGCCTGTGCTGAGCCGAATCCGAGCCCAACGGGTTGGCCCGGTCCAGGGGCGGTTCCCTCTCGAGGTGCCGCTGCTGCCCGGGGGCACGACCTGACGACGGCGGCCGAACCCTTGGAACACGGCTCCCCAAAAAGCGGGTTTCCCTTGTCTTGGCACACGTGGTTGGATCCGGCCATGTCCTCCCCGTCCGAATCCTCAATCGGGTCGGTCCTCGCGCCGACCATCCATCGACGCTCGTTCCTTGCCTCCGCTGCCGCCGCTGCCGCAGGCGCGCTCGTTGCCCCAGCCTGGACGGTGGCCCATGCCAGCAAGACGCCGTCATCACCCACGTCCGAAACCTTGGCGGCCCAGTTGCATGGGTCGCTGGACGACGCACAGCGGGCAGCCGTGTGCCGAGCCTTCGAGGATCCCCTGCGCGACAAGGTGGACAACAACTGGATGATCACCGGCCGCTCGATCCGCGACGTGCTCAAGCCGGACCAGCAGGACCTGGTTCGCCAAATCTTCCGCGCCCTGCATCAAGAGGAACATGCCGACGCCATGATGCGGCAAATGGTCGAGGACTCGGAGGGGAAGGGCTTCGAGGGCGGGACCTCGGTGGCGTTGTTCGGCGAGCCCAAGTCGGGAAGGTTTGAGCTGGTCTTGACCGGGCGGCATTGCACGCGCCGATGCGACGGCGATGCGGTGGCCGGGGCGGCGTTTGGCGGGCCCATTTTTTATGGCCACCAGGCGGGCCCGAAGGACGAGGAACCCGCCGACCATCCGGGCAACGTGTTTTGGTACCAAGCGCGACGGGCCAACGACCTTTTCCAGGCTCTGGACGGCAAGCAACGCGCACGGGCGCTCGTGGACGGCCGCAGCCGCCGGGAGCGGGCGACGGAGACCGTCCGGCTCTCGGGCCAGAAGGGCGGGCTGCCCGGCCTGCGGGCGGGCGACATGACGCCAGACCAACGTCGCCTGATGCGGGACGTGCTGGGTGACTTGCTGAGGCCCTTCCGCAAGGTGGACGCCGAGGAGACGATGCGGTTGGTGGAGTCCCAGGGGTTGGACAACCTGCATGTGGCCTATTTCAAGCAGCAGGACCTGGGCAATGACGGAGTCTGGGACGTGTGGCAGGTCGAGGGGCCGCAGATGCTCTGGTACTTCCGGGGCGAGCCCCACGTTCACTGCTGGGTCCACGTGCGCGACGGCCGGGCTTGAGGGATGACGAGTGTTCAAACAAGCCGGGCCCGGCCCCGGCTCGTGTCCCGCGCCTTGCAGGAGTCCTGCGGAACCCGCGCAAGGGACCACCGCGCGCACCCGAGGGGCGCCGCATCTTCCGGCCGAGGGACGGCCCCAAGCCCCTTCAGCGTGCGAGCAAATCGAGCAACCCGCGGTCGCTCGTGCGGGGTGACACCACGGCAAGCGTGCGGCTGCGCGGAGCCAGGAACTCGGCTGCGGCTGCTCGTACCGCGGCCGGCGTGACGGCCGCAAGCTGGTCGCGAATGCGGCCCGGGGGCATGAGGGTTTGGTGCCCCAGCCATTGTTCGCCCAGCCACATCATGTGGTTCTCGGTGTTTTCCAGGGAGAGGTCGAACTGGCCAAGGACGTAGTCGCGGGCACGGCGGAGCTCGGCGGCTCCGGGGGCGCGGTCTTGGAGGCGCCCCAGTTCGTGCACCACCAGCCGAAGCGTCTTCTCCAGGTCGCGCGTGTCGAGCCCGGCGGAAATCACGATGTCGCCGACGTCGGCCCAGCACGTGAGGGCAGACTGGATGTTGTAGGTGAGTCCATGCTGCTCACGCACGACCTGGAAGAGGCGCGAGCTCATGTTCTCGGCAAGGATGGCATTGAGGAGCCGGAGGGCATGTCGGCGCGGGTCGTGGCGTGAGGCCGCGCGAAACCCAAGGCCGACGTTGGTTTGCTCGGTGGGACGCTTCAGGAGGCGCACGCGCGGCCCATCCACCGGGCGGCTGAAGGGCTGGAATGCCATGCGTGGCCCCGGACGAAAACGCCGGGCGAGGCGCGAAACGGCACGGACGAGGTCGTCATGCCGGAGGTTGCCAGCGGCGGCCACGACCACGGCGCCCGCCGCATAGTGGGATCGCATGAAGGACTCGAAGTCCGCCCGTTGCAGGCGGCGGATGGAGGCCGGGGTCCCGATGACAGGCCTCCCGAGCGGATGCCGCGGGAATTGCGCCGCGTTGAGAAGGTCATGCACCAGCTCGGCAGGCTGGTCTCGGTACATGGACCATTCCTCGAGGATGACGTCGCGCTCCCGGTCGATGTCGGCCGGGTCCAAACGCGGATGCAGCAGCATGTCCACGAGGACGTCGAGGAGCACGGGCAGGTGGGGCGCGGCGGCGCGGGCGTAAAAGCAGGTATGTTCCTCGTCGGTGAAGGCGTTGAGGTAGCCGCCGATGCCCTCGACGGCCTGGGAGATGGCGGCGGCGGTCCGCCGACGCGTGCCCTTGAACACCAGGTGCTCTATGAAGTGGGAGATGCCCCCCAACCGGGCAGGCTCGTGTCGGCCGCCGACCCCCACCCACAGGCCAACGGCGACGGACGCCATGTGGGGCATCTCGGCCGTGACGACATGGCATCCATTGGAAAGCGCGGTGTGGTGGTGCATGGGTGGCTTCGAGGGTTCAGGCCGTGGCCATGGAAAGGGCCCTCCGGTGGGCGGCGGTCCATGGCAAGTCGTCCAGCTCGTCCGTCTTCTTCCACTGGGCCGGTTGGGGCGGGCGCGAGCGCAACGGGCGGCCTTCCAGCCGGAACAGGTGCTGGGCGATGCGATGCCGGGTGATGGAATGACGGATGACGCCAACGGGGGCCAGAACCTCGGCCTCGACGTTCAACCACCGCGCAATCGCCGCCCGGGGATCCTCGTCCGGACCGCAGGCAAGCGAGGGAAATTCCCACAGGTTGGCGTTCACGTCGTCCTCGGCCCGTTGACGGACCAGCCAACGCCCCCCGTCCCGCCAGAGCACGGCCGCCAGGGTACGGCGCACGGCCGCAGGACGCGGCTTGGCACCGGGAAACGCGGTCGGACGACCCAACGCATGGGCTCGGCACAGGTCACGGATGGGGCACGCCACGCACGAGGGCTTCGATGGCGTGCACACCAGCGCGCCCAGCTCCATGAGGGATTGGTTCAGCGCGGAACAGGCACCCGAAAGGCGGACCAGCGGCGCATGGATGAGGGACGCGGGCACGGACAGCTCCCGTGCGGCCCGAACGAAGGCCGTCGCGGCGGCCCACAGGGAATGGGCCACCTCACGGTCCTTGGGGTTGCCCGGCAGAGCCAGGACACGCGACAGGACCCGCGCGACGTTGCCATCCAGGATGGGCGCGGGTTGGTTGAATGCGATGGAGGCAATCGCCCCGGCCGTGTACCGGCCAACGCCCGGAAGGGCCAGCCAACCTTCCGCGTCCCCCGGAAGACGCTCGCCGGGATTCCCCATGATCACATGCGCGGCCGCCTGCAAATGCCGGGCGCGCCGATAGTAGCCCAGGCCCTCCCACAACTTGAGGACGTCGGGCGTTGGGGCGGACGCGAGGTCGGCGACCGTAGGGAGCCGGTGCATCCAGCGGTTCCAATAGGGGATGACCGTGCGGACCTGCGTTTGCTGGAGCATCACCTCGGAGACCCAGACGGCGTAGGGATCGAGGGTGTGGCGCCACGGAAGGTCTCGCGCAACTGTGAGGAACCATTCCACAAGCCGGGACGCAATGTCGGCCGGCGCGGGCGAACGTGGCTTCCTACTTGGCACGCGGGCCATGGGGAGGGAGCGCGCCTAGCGCCGCCACCAGCTCTTGGAGGGTCCCGGCTGGCCCACCCCGGCGTCTGCGGCGACCTGGGGGGCAAACTCACGGATGAGGAGCTGCGACCGCGCGGCCGTGAGCGCCATGATGAACTCGTCGTAGGATGGGAAGCGTTGCCGGGGATCCTTCCTCATGGCCTTCGAGAGCGCCTCGCTCGTGGGGAGCGTGACGCCGGGAAGGACCTCGTGGGCGGGACGCAGAGCCACCTGCAAGTGCGCCGCGACCACCTCCTCGACCGTGGGGGCCTCAAAGGGGACATGCCCCGTCAACGCGTGGTACAACGTGCCCGCCAGCGAGTACATGTCGCACAGGAAGGAGTCACCCTCCTGCCGCACGCGCTCGGGAGCGATGTAGTAGGGCGTGCCAAAGATGGGTGCATAGGCATCCGTGTCGGCGTCGGCCTTACGGGCCAGCCCAAAGTCCACGACCTTGGGCTCGCCCTCGCCATTGAAGAGGATGTTGCCGGGCTTGATGTCGAGGTGAAGAAGGCCGTGCCGCAGCGCGGCGGCGAGGGCGGAGGCCACCTTGATGCCGACGTCGAGCACCTCCAGCTCGGGCAGGTGCTTGTGGCCCTCGAGCTTGGAGTCGAGCGATCCGGCGTCGGCCAGCTCCATGACCAGGTACTTGTCCTCGCCGTGCTCGTCGAAGGTGTAGATGTGGATGATGTGGGTGTGGTTGAGCTGGGCGCAGGCCCGGGCCTCGCGGGCGAAGCTGGTCACCGCCTCCTCGTCGTTCACCAGTTCCTGGCGCATCAGTTTCACCGCCACCTCG
>JBJSZF010000655.1:0-9853 GCA_046090125.1 Verrucomicrobiota bacterium | reverse complement strand
CGTGGCTTGCGCCTCAGACGGAACGATTCGGTTGGGAGGGAAGTGATGGCGAAGCAGGTGCTTCCGCAATCCAAGGAGTGAGCGAGGCGCGGGCCTCCGTCCGCAGTGCGCCAGAACGAACCGTTACCCGCGACCGTGATTCGTTGCGCCAAAAAGGCTGTTACCCCGGCCGTCCATGGCACCCCGCTCCACCACCCTCCCATTTCACCGGGCTCCCCCCGCTCCCCGCTCCCCGCGTCTCCCCGCGCCTCCGCGCTGGCAAGGACCGCCCTGCGTCCCCATGATGCGTCCGCGCATTTGAATATGTCCGACACGCCTTCCACGCCCGCCGCCCCGTCCGACTTCATCCGTGACATCGTTGTGGCCGACGTCGCCTCCGCCCGCCATCGACTCGTCGTCACGCGGTTCCCACCGGAGCCCAATGGCTACCTCCACATCGGCCATGCCAAGTCGATTTGCCTGAACTTCGGGATCGCCCGCGAGAACGGGGGCCAGTGCAACCTGCGCATGGACGACACCAACCCGACCAAGGAGGACGTCGAGTACGTCGAGTCCATCCAGGCGGACGTTCGCTGGCTCGTCTCGGGCTGGGCGGACCACGTGCTGGGACTCAAGCCGCAATCCGCCCATCCGGAGGCTGCAACGATCAACGGCCGCCCCGACCACCACCTCCAGGCCGTGCGCGGCGCGGAGGCCGCTGGTCGCGAACTCGAGCCCTTCTTTGCCTCCGACTACTTCCCGCAACTCTTCGACTTCGCCGTCCGCCTGATCGAGAAGGGCATGGCCTACGTCTGCGACCTCTCGCCCGAGGAGACGGACCGCTATCGCGGCGCGCCGGACCGGCCCGGGCAGGAAAGCCCGTTTCGCAACCGAAGCGTGGCCGAGAACCTCGACCTGTTCCTCCGGATGCGCGCCGGCGAGTTCCCGGACGGGGCGCGCACGTTGCGCGCCCGCATCGACATGGCGTCTCCCAACGTGTGGCTTCGGGACCCCATCCTGTACCGCATCCGCCATGCGGCGCACCATCACACGGGCAACCAGTGGTGCCTCTACCCCATGTACGACTTCGCGCACTGCCTGAGCGACTACATCGAGGGCGTGACGCACTCGATCTGCACGCTGGAGTTCGAGGTGCACCGGCCGCTGTACGACTGGATCCTCGGCGCGCTGGACCTGCCGCGTGCCCTGCCCCGCCAGATCGAGTTCGCGCGGCTGAACCTCGGCTACACCGTGATGAGCAAGCGCAAGCTGATGCAGCTCGTCACCGAGGGGATCGTCACGGGCTGGGATGACCCGCGCATGCCGACGATCTCGGGGCTGCGTCGCCGGGGCGTGCTGCCCGGCTCCCTGCGCGAGTTCGCACGCCAGATTGGCGTCACCAAGTTCAACGGCCTCACGGACGTCGCCGTGCTTGAGAAGTGCATCCGCGACGACCTCAACCGCGTCGCGCAACGACGGCTGGCGGTCCTCCATCCCATCAAGGTGGTCCTCACCAACATCGAGCCCGGCGACTCCGTCCCCTGCGAGGCCACGAACAACCCCGAGGACCCCGGGGCGGGCACGCGCACGATCCAGCTCACGCGCGAGGTTTGGATCGAGCAGGACGACTTCATGGAGACGCCGCCACCGAAGTACTTCCGGCTGCGCCCCGGCGGCGAGGTGCGGCTGAAGTACGCCTGCATCATCCGGTGCGACGAGGTCATCAAGGACGCCGAAGGCAGGGTCGTGGAGCTTCGATGCTTTGCGGACCTCACCACGCGCACGGGCCAGCCGAACGCCGGGCGCAAGGTCAAGGCTGCCATCCACTGGGTTTCGGCGACCCTCGCGGTTCCCGCCGACGTCCACCTCTACGACCGCCTGTTCACGGAGGAGGAACCCGAGAAGGACGGGCGCGACTTCAAGTCGGTGCTGAACCCGCATTCCCTGCGCGTCGTGCCGGCATGGCTGGAGCCGTCGCTGGCAGGGGCGACGCCCGGCGACCGATTCCAGTTCGAGCGACTGGGCTACTTCTGCCCGGACGCCGGCTCGCAGCCCGGTGCGCTCGTGTTCAACCGCACGATTTCCCTCAAGGACTCGTGGGCGAAGGCGAAGGGGGAATAGCCTGGCGGGGACCTGCCCGGTTTTGACGCGCGTCACCCCACCCTGGCAGCCGGACATCACTCCACGGTGATGGCCACGACGAAGGCCCGGGAACGGCTCGTGCCCACCATGAAGTCGAGTGACCGGATGGGCTGGGATGGCTCCGGGTTCTCCCAGGTAACGCGGCACAGGTGAGCCAAGGCACCATTGGTTGCGCCCCGGCCGGGGTCGGTCCACGCGACGGTCGCCGTTGGTGGGGCATGGGAGGCTGAGGGCCTTGGCGATGACGGGGATGTTGGAACGGGCCACCCCGTGACGTGCTTCCCAAGAAGAACCGGGAACTCCCGATGGCTGCCGTCGGCAAAGTGAATCCGCCAACGCGCGCATTCCTCGCCCTGGGCGCGGAACCGGCCATCCACCTCTTGGAGGAAGTGGATGCGGCGACACGGCCGGCCGACGGGGATGCCCGAGACCGTGCGAATGGGAAAGGAACCCAGGGGAGCCGAGCCCTCGGCCCGGAGGAGGGTCCCATACTCGACGGGCTCGAGTCGGACAAAGCCGCGGAGGTCGAAGGGAATGCCTTGCAGGACAACATGGCCGCAGGGGACGCGAGCGAGCTCACCCCGCGCCAACATCGGGAACGAATGCGTGTAGAACGCGCCCAGGTCGAGGGCTTCTTCCGGGCTCCGAGGGTCGCGAGGGGGGATGGCAAGCGCCGCCAGCCGGGCCTTGGCCGCATCCAGTGCTGGCCCCTCCTGGATCTTGGCCGCTTGCTCAACGTGGAAACTCGCGGACTTCCATCGCGGGACGGAGTCGGCTTCCCGAGCCCTCGACAGGTGCCACCCTGCGGGGTCAGGCCACAGGCCAATCGCCCCCTCGGGTCGGCTGGGGCGAGGCTCCGTGCCGGTGGATGTCATGAGGGTCGACGGCATCCACTCCAGTTGGTCGCCAAGAAGGCGTCGCCCGGAAATCCGTTGCGCCGCCTCCGCCAGGACGGGCGTCGCGGATGTTGCAGGCGTGAGGTCCCATCCTCGCAACGTCCCCTTCCCATCGATGGTGACGAGACGATGGGCCGCGTTGATGGCAACGAAGCGAATCGGCTCGGGATGCTGGAGCCATGGCGTGGCAGGTTCGCCCGAGAAGACGTCGGCAGCCCACGCGCGACCGTCGAGGGTTGACGCCGCCAGCCACCGGCCATCCGGGCTGAAGTCATAGCAAGAAGCGGCCATGCCGCCCTGCGGCCCCAGCACCGGGATGAGGGTGGCGCGGTCCAGGTCCAGGAGCAGCAGCCGGCCATTGGCGGCCTCCACCAGCAGCGTCCTGGCAGACGGACTCCACTTCACGAAGTTCGCCAGCAGGGGCGATCCTTGGGCCGTCGGCAGAGGCACCTCGACGTTGCGGTCCAAATCCAGCACATGCACCCGGCGATCCACGGTGCGGACCGCCGCCAAGGGGGCCGTGGGATGCAAGGCATAGGAGCTGACGGAGGCACCGCACGCATGGCTCCGCATGGCGGGGCGCTCCTCGTTCCATCGTCCAAAGAAAAGGCGGGACCGGGCCGGACTCTCCGTCCAGCAAGCAAGCTGGCCGTCCGGGGAAAGACCGGGAACCAGGACCATGTCCTCGGACTCCGCATGGGGCATGGGCACCTCCCGCTCCAGCGATCCGTCCGCGGTGCGCCAGACCCGGACCCGCGCCTCGCGGTCGATGGTGATGAGGCGGGAGTCGTCCCGTGTGAAGCGAGCCGCTCCCACCGGATAGGGATGGCTCAGGCGTTGCGAGGCCCACGCAGTCCCCGCCTGCCGCGCCAGGACCACGTCGCAACCTGCCGGGTCCGGAACCATGAGCACGTTGAAGGCTGCCCATAGGCGCGCCCGATGTGCGGCCACCACGGCCCCATGTGGCAGCATGCCCGGGACGTCGTGAATCAACTCCTGTCTTCCGGACAACCCGTCGATGAACTGCGGCAACGGCTTGCCATCGACCTCCATGACGACGGCGATGCCGTCCCCGGCCACCATGGCGGCGGGAAAGGCAAATCGCGGGTGGGGCGGCGAAAGCGGGATTCCCGCGATCTGCGGGAGCCCGGCGTCTTCTGTTGGGGCCGTGAGGTCCAGAACGATCACGGTCCCATGATGCGTGCCGGCCGCCACCCGGGTGGCGTCGGGACTGAATGCGACGGCGTGGACGGGGGCACCCAATTGCATGGGAGGGGTGCGGGGCGCGCCAGAGCAAAGGTCCCAAATCCGCATCCATCCATCGGTGGATCCGGCGACCACGGAGGAGCCATCCGGGCTGATGCTGGCGCTCGCTCCATGGCCGCCGGGCAGGAGCAACGACGGAAGAACAGGCTGGCCATCATCCAGCGAGCGAACGGAGAAGCAGTTTGCCTCGTCCGACAAGAGGAAGCGGCGGGTTGCCAATCCCTGGGGTTCAAGAACCGCGAGGATCTCGGCGTTCCGGGTGACGCGGAGGTCGAAGCCCGGCGTGGGGCCGCCCAAGACCGACAACCCGGCGCTGACGGGCCCGACACCGGTCATGACGAGGAGCCGTTGGTCCCATGGCCAAAAGATGAGGCGCTGCACGTCCTCGGCGCTGACGATGGGCTCGCCCTCCAGGGTGCCGTCCGACGTTCTCCAGATTCGGACGGCCCGGTCCGACCCGCCACCACCCGTGGCAAGGTGTTTCGAGTCAGTGCTGAAGGCGAGGGCCCGGATGCTTGAACGATGCCCGCGAAGGACATGCCGGACGCCCCCTGACGCGGCATCGATCAGCCGGACTTGGAGCTGCCGTGAATCGACAACGGCCAAGGTGCGCTCGTCCGGGCTAAGGGCGGCCACCGCGATGTCGCGAACGTCGAGCCCGATGGGAATGAGGGTTGATCCGTCCAGGAGGACAGCCCGCATGGCCTGCGACGGCCCGGGATGGTCAGCCCCGGCCGCAGGCACCGCCAACACGCGGTGCCCCTGCTGCACGAAGCGTGCCTCCACCGGCACGCCCATCGCCGCGAGCCGGCCCAGGATCGCGCCGGACTGGGAATCCCACAGCGTGATGTTCCCAGCCACGTCGCCCGCCACCATTCGGAGGCCATCAGGGCTGAAATGAAGGGATGAGACGGCGGCCTTTGAGGCAACGGCCACGACCGGCCTTGGGCCGTGCTTGAGAAGCTGTCGAAGCCGAGTCCGGTGCAGGGCCACCTCGACCGGCTCGCTCCCCAACTCGGGAACAGCACCCGCCATGAGGACGGCGGCCGCGCCCAGGTCTTCCCCAAGCATCGCGCGCACGCCTTGTGCGGCGAGGCTGCGGCCGCGGGCCACCTGGGCGCTGATCCGGCGCGCCGACCAATTCAGCCAGAGGTTCCATCCCAGCGAGGCCGCCGCCACCATGGCCAGGGTGACGGCGGCGAGCCGCGAGGCCGCACGCAGGGTACGCGCCCGACGGTCGCGCGCCTCGACGGACCCGCCGGAACGGAGCAAGCGAAGGTCCGACGCCATCTCGGCCGCCGAGGGATAGCGTTCCTCGCGCCGCGTCGCGCAGGCCTTGAGCAAAACGGCGTTCAGCTCTCGCAGGGCGGACGCGTCGGGGCCATGCCGCATGGCCATCCCGGGGCTGGGGAAACTTCTGCGGTCCATGCCCATGGCCACCTCGTACAATACCATCCCCAGGCTATACACGTCCGCCTGGGGCGAGTTGGGACCCTCAGGAGCCACATAGCCCTCCGTGCCCACGAACGTCTTGGCCTGGGACGCCTCGATGACGAGCCCGATGTCGGCCAGCTTCGGTTGGCCGCGCACGAAGACGATGTTGGAGGGCTTGATGTCCCGGTGGATCAGGCCTTCTGCGTGCAGGTGGGCCAGCGCATCCGCCAGCCGCCACCCAATCTCCACGCAGTCCGCCACCGGCAGGCGATGACCCGGCGCAAGACCCTTCGACAAGGTTGTCGGCTCATAGCACCGGGCCGCCGCGTCGCCATCCCGCAACGCGGTAGCCTCCGCGAGTCCGCCCGCCGCGTCGTCGGCCAGCTCCATGACGTAGTGGAAGGACGCCATGGCGGGGTCCTGACCGGTGTGCAGGATGGCCACGAACCCCGGATGACTGCGGGAGATCGGCTCAAACCGGCGCACCCCAGCAAACTCACGGTCATACGAGGACTGGCTCTCGAAGGAGTCCCGTTGCACCACCTTGATGGCCCGCCATGAACCCAGGACCGTCCGCGCGAGCCAAACCCGGCCATAGCTGCCCTCGCCGACGCAACGGATCACCTCGTGATCCGCGATGGCCGGGGGCGCGGGATCTCTTCGGCTCGCCGAGGTCATGCACCGGGCGGCTCGGCGGCACGGAAGCGTTCGATCTCCTTCTGGAGCCTTCGGGCAAGCCGATGCCGCACCATGTAAACGTGGGCGCGGCTCACCCCAAGGATTCGGGCGATGTCGGGATCATCGATTTGGTCGATGACGCTCATGTGGAAGATCTGGAAATGCTGCGGGGATGTCTGCCGCTTGAGGCTTTCCATTCCTGCCAGAAGGGCGTTTTCACGCCACAACTCCTGCCAGCGAGTCGAGAATGGGTCCGTGCTGAGGGCCACGGGGCTGGGTGCCAGCCCACCGGCCACTCCCCCTTTCGACGACGTCGGAAAGGTCTCGTAGCCCGGCGTGCTGCGGCGTCGAAGGTGGTCGATGACGCGAAGCTGCGCGATCCGGCAGACCCAGCCCTCGAAGGTTCCCTTGGTGCGATCGTAAATGAACCCGGGGATGCTCCGCGCCACGGAAAGCAACGTTTCCTGAACGACATCGTCGGCCTCGTCGGACCTCAGGCCAGCCTTGACGGCCGAGGCCCGGATCACGCGGCCATAATCCAGGGTGAAGCGCCGCCAGCTCTCCTGGTCCGACCAGTTCTTGAGCCGTTCGAGAAAGCTGGACCGGGTCGCCTTGCGCTGGGAGGTCGGACCGCTCATGACGTCGCCCGTTTGCCCGTCAACGCTTCATGGCCCAAAACAGGCGCGACACGGTGCCCAGCCAAAGGCAACACGCCCGCACCGCCAACCCTTGTATTTCCGAAGGGCGCGGGACCCTCCACCATGCACCGGTAGCACTCCAGCGAAGGCAGCACGTTGCGACACCCGGCCAAGCCCGGCACGGATGGATGATCCCCCCACTCAGCGCTCACATTGTGCAAGGACATGCCCAAATGCTCCAAGGTCCATCCTCAGGTTTCAAGGATTCTGCCGAGCGGGGTGGACGACGCAGCAGCCCGCGTCGCGGTTGGGGAAAACCGGCCTTGATCCACCCGGGCCACGCGGCAAAACATCAAGACCATGCGCGTCTCCCGCCTCCTGCATACCCGCTATCGCGTCGATGACCTCGAACGGTCCGTGCGCTTCTACAAGGAAGTCCTCGGGCTGGACGAGATCCGCCGGCACAAGTCGCCACGCGGCTCCGAGCTCGTCTTCCTGAAGGCCCCGGGCAGCGACGAGACCGTCGAGCTCTGCTCCTTCCCTGCCAGCGGCCCGGTGAGCGTCCAGGCGGACCTGACGCACCTGGCCTTCGAGGTCGAGAGCCTCGCGGCGTTCGGCGAGCACCTGAAGAGCCTCGGCCTCGCGTACTCCGACGGCCCCACGTACAAGCCCGACGGCTCCGGAGGTTTTGCCTTCATTGACGCGCCCGAAGGCTACGAGATCGAGCTGATCCAACGCTCGCCCGTCGCCGTGGGCGGCAACGCCACGTACTGAAGCCCGCCCCACGCATGTCGATGGCTGCCCCGTCCCCGCAACGCCCGCCGCCCTGGAGAGCCGGCCCGCACCGGCTTGCGGGCGAGGGAAGGCCGTTGGTGATGGGCGTCGTGAACGTCACGCCCGCCAGCTTCTCCGACGGAGGGCGTTGCCTCGCGCCAGAGGACGCCATGCGTCACGGGCTGGCGCTGGTTTCCGAAGGGGCGGACATCCTCGACCTAGGAGGGGAATCCACACGGCCCGGCGCCGCACCGGTGACGGTCGAGGAGGAACTCGCACGCGTGCTTCCGGTGATCCGGGCGCTGGCGCGGGAGACACGCGTGCCGCTCTCCATCGACACGCGCCACGCGGAGGTTGCCGAGGCCGCCGTGGAGGCGGGAGCAACAATCATCAACGACGTCGAGGCGGGACGCTCCGGGCCGCGCATGTGGGACATCGCACGAGGGACGGCCGCCGGCTACGTGTGCATGCACATGCAAGGCTCTCCGGCGACCATGCAGGCCCACCCCGCCTACGGGGACGTGGTCGCCGAGGTGCGGGCGTTTCTCGCGGGCCGGCTTGCGGCCCTGGCCAACGCCGGCGTGGACCCGGCGACGGTTGCGGTGGATCCCGGGATCGGGTTCGGCAAGGACCTGGCACACAACCTCGCGCTGCTGCGCGCCCTGCCCGAGTTCGTCTCGTTGGGGCATCCCGTGCTGCTCGGCGTCTCGCGAAAGGGGTTCATCGGCATGGTGACGGGTGCGGCCCGACCCGCCGATCGAGTCGCGGGCGGATTGGCGTGCGCGCTGCACGCGGCCCGGTGCGGGGTGGCCATCCTGCGCACGCACGACGTGCGGGCGACGGTCGAGGCCTTGCGGATGTGGGCGGCCCTGGAGGCCGGGGGGGGCGTTTCATGAGCGACCTCCTGGCGTGGCTTCTCAAGGCGTGGCGGCCGGTGCTGGAGATCCTGATCCTCGCGGTGGGGATCTACCAAGCCTTCGTGTTCCTGCGCGGAACGCGCGGCGCACCCATCGTGACGGGGTTTCTCGCCGTGCTGCTGGCGTTGACGCTCAGCAGCCGGCTGCTGGACCTGCAGGTCCTCAGCCTCTTGCTCAACCAGTTCTTCGCCGTGCTCGCGGTCGCCATCGTCGTCCTCTTCCAGCCCGAGATCCGCCGCATGTTGTCCCAGGTGGGGAATCTGCCCCTGGCATCCAACGCCCAACGCGAGAGGGAGAAGATCGAGGTCCTGTGCGAGACGGTGGACCGTTTGGCACCCGTGCGAATCGGCGCGTTGATCGCCCTCGAGCAGGAGATCCAGCTCTCCGAGGTGGTCGAGTCGGGGATCACGGTGGACTGCGAGGCCACCCCCGAGATGCTCGAGACCATCTTCTTCCCCAACAACGCCATCCACGACGGCGGCGTGATCATCAAGGGCAACCGCATCCTCCGGGCGGCCTGCATCTTCCCCCTGAGCCAGCGCGATGACCTGCAACGCTCCCTCGGCACCCGCCATCGCGCCGCCATCGGGCTCTCGGAGGAGACCGACGCCGTGGTCGTGGTCGTCTCGGAGGAGACCGGACAAGTGAGCTACGCGCATCGCGGCCAACTCACGCGCAACGTCACGGTCGAGGACCTCAGGTCCTTCCTCACCCAGGTGCTCGTGCGCCGCGGGTCACACCGGCCATGGCTGCAGCGCCTCTGGCCCAAGGGCATGATGGCCCAAGGAAACTAACCCATGTCCTGGCGCCACTTCCTCACCCACAACCGCTGGCAGAAGTTCTTCGCCTTGCTCCTCGCCACCCTGATCTGGATCACCGTTCGGCAGGGCGTGGACCGCAACGTTGGCCCCGCCTACCGCACCTTCACCGGCGTCCCCATCCGAGTCCTCACCCTCGCCTCCGACCTCGACCAGTTTCGCGTCGCCCCGGCCGAGGTCACCGTCATCCTCCGCGGCAAGCCCGACACCCTCGCCCAGCATTCCAACCGCTCCGTCGAGGCCTACGTCAACCTGGCCGACGCACCCGCAGGCACCGGCCGACAGGCCAGCGTCCACGTCAACGCCGAGGG
>JBJSZF010000654.1:0-12490 GCA_046090125.1 Verrucomicrobiota bacterium | reverse complement strand
CTCGTGATCACCACGCTCACCGCGAGGATCGTCCTGCACGAGCAGGTGTCGGGGCTTCGTTGGGCGGGCGTGGGCTTCATCCTTTTTGGCGCGGCCATCGTCCTCTACACGGAGAAGCAGAAGCCGCCGCCCGCGTCGGAGCCGCAGGCCGCGTCGCCGGGTTCCCGGGCGTCCAGCCTTCCCTCGTCTCCAGCCTCGCCTTGAGGGGCCGTGCTGGGGCAGCCTTTGGGGAAGGGTTCGCCCCGGGCCGGGGTCAACCCATCAGGAGGCAGGGAACTTCGATGGACATGACTTCATTGCTGGGGACGTTTGCCGAGTGCGGCGTGGTGGCGGTCGTGACGTTGGACGATGCGGGCGCGGCGGAGCGCACGGCGGAGGCGCTGCTCGCCGGAGGCATCCAGGCGGTTGAGCTGACGCTCCGGACGCCCGCCGGGATGGAGGCCCTTCGCCGCATGTGCCGCGCCTTCCCGGGGATGTGCGTGGGCGCGGGAACGGTGCTGCGGCCGGAGCAGGCGGCGGAGGCGCGCGAGGCCGGGGCGCGCTTTGGCGTCGCGCCGGGCTTCAACCCGCGGGTGGTTGGGGCGGCGCGTGACCTCGGGCTTCCGTTCGCGCCGGGCGTTTTCTCGCCCAGCGAAATCGAGGCCGCCTTCGAGCTGGGCTGCCGCGTCCTGAAGTATTTTCCGGCCTCGTTTGGCGGCGACGTGGCCCACTTCCAGACGGTGACCGTGCCTTACGCGCACCTGGGCCTCCGGTACATCCCGTTGGGGGGCATCTCGCTGGCGACGGCGGGCGCGTTTCTCGCGCAGCCCGGCGTCGTGGCCGTGGGCGGTTCATGGGTCGCGCCCCGCGCCGCCATCGCGGCCGGCGATTGGTCCACGATCACCACGAACGCCCGCGCCGCCCATCAACTCGCCGGAGCCACGCGCGCGGCCCGAATGCCATGAAGCCCGGCGTCATCCTTGGGTTCGGCGAGATCATGGGGCGGGTTTCGATGCCCGGCTTCCTAAGGTTTGGGCAGGCGATGCCCGGCCGCGTGGACATGGACTTCGCGGGCGCGGAGGCCAACACGCTCGGGTTCCTCGCAACGCTCGGCCACGACGCCCGCCTCGTGACGGCGTTGCCCGCGAACGAGATTGGGGACGCCTGCGTCGCCGCCTTGCGCCAACGCGGCGTGGGCACCTCGGCCATCCTTCGCACCGACGTCGGCCGCCTCGGGCTGTACTTCCTGGAGAAAGGTTCCGGCCAACGCCCCGGGAACGTCGTGTACGACCGCGCCGGCAGTTCCGTCGCCTTGACCCCGGGCGAGTCCTACGGATGGGAGGGCCTTCTCGAAGGAGCCGCGTGGCTCCATCTCACGGGCATCACGCCTGCGCTGTCCGAGGTCGCCGCCGACGCCAACGTCCTCGCCGCCCGCGCGGCGCGCGCGCGGGGCATTCCCGTGTCCTGCGATCTCAATCCCCGGTCCAAGCTCTGGCGCTGGCGCCCGGGCACGTCGCCGGAGGATCTCGCCCGCGAACACATGCTGCGGGTGATCCCCCACGTGACGCACCTCGTGGGCGGGCCGGAAGACCTCGCGTTGATGCTGGGGGTGGACGCGGGCCGTGCGGATGCGGGCGGCGATCCGGAGCCCCGCGAGCTGCGGTGGGCGCGCGCCGCCATGGCCGCCTTCCCGTGGCTGGCGGCCGTCGGCATGACCCGTCGCAACGCCCCGAATGCCTCCGAGGTCGGCTGGTCCGGCTTCATGCTGGACGGACGCACGGGACAGCACCACGCGGCTCCGCTCGACGCGTCGGGCCAATGGTCGCAGCACGAGATCCGGCACGTGGTGGACCGCATTGGCACGGGCGACGCCTTCACAGCCGGGTTGATCCATGGCTGGGTCACGGGTGCGGAGCCCGGCTGGTCCGTGGCGTTTGCCACGGCTGCGTCGTGCCTCGCCCACTCGGTCGAGGGCGACGCCTGCGTGGTGACGCGGGCGGAGGTGGAGGCGCTCATGGCGGGCTCGGGCGGCGGACGCGTCCGGCGTTGAGGCGGCCTTGGGCATGGGGGGCTTCATTGCGAGAATGCGGACCGGTGGCAGCCTCGTGGCGATGGCCATGGTGCGACGGCAACGGTGGTTCGGAGACGTGCTTCTTGGCTCGCTGGCATCCGTTGGCCTGGCCGGCGCGCACGTCGCCGCATGGGCGCAAGGATCCCCCAACCCGGCCGCATCGTCCGCTGCGGCGGCACCGAATGCCGCCGCCGCCCAAGCCGTCGAACAGGCCCGTGCGCGGTTGGCCGTCGGGGCGGGGCTGCGGGTCGAGGCCTGGGCCGCCGAGCCCTTGATCCGGGATGTCACGTCCATCGACTTCGATGGCTCCGGCCGGGCCTACGTGGTGGAAACGGGCCGCCGCCGCACCAGCGTGTTCGACATCCGCAACTTCAAGGACTGGGTCGAGGACGACCTGGCCCTGCGGTCCGTGGAGGACCGGGCGCGCTTCCTCTCCGGGCAACTGGCGACCAACGCCGCCTTTCGCGCGGCCGCCACCCGCTGCGGGCGCGGCGGGCTCCGGGACTTCAACGGCGATGGCATCGTCGATGCGCGAGACCTGACGGTGGAGTCGGAGAGGCTCCGGTTGGTTTGGGATTCGGATGGCGACGGCCGGGCAGACCGTTCGGAGGTGTTGGTGGAGGGGCTCGACGGGATCACCAGCGGCGTGGCGGCGGGCGTGATGGTGTCGGGTGACGACGTCTGGATGGCCTGCATCCCGGACGTTTGGAAGTGGCGTGCGCCCGGAGACAAGCCAGCCCGCATGGACAAGGGCCAGCCGCTCCTGAGCGGGTTTGGCGTCCACGTGGCGTATGGCGGGCACGACTTGCACGGGCTCACGATGGGGCCCGATGGACGGGTGTATTTCAGCATCGCCGACCGCGGGGCTTCGGTGCGTGCGCCGGGTGGCGTGGCCATCGCGGAGCCGGACACGGGCGCGGTGTTCCGGTGCGAGCCCGACGGGAGCGGCCTGGAGGTGTACGCGCGCGGACTGCGCAACCCACAGGAACTCGCCTTCGACGACCTCGGCAACCTTTGGACCGGCGACAACAACGGCGACGGCGGCGACAAGGCCCGCTGGACGCTCGTGTTGCCGGGGGCGGACCACGGATGGACGATCGGCTGGCAATGGTTGCCGGGCATGGGGGCGTGGAACTCGGAGCGGTTGTGGCACACGCGCGAGTCCAACACCGCCCTCCATGTGCTGCCGCCCGTCGCGCACGTCGGGCACGGCCCGGCGGGGATCGCATTCTACCCGGGCACGGGCCTGGGACGGCGATTCACGGGCTCCTTCTTCATGGCGGACTTCCCCGGCGGCATCCGGCACTTCCGGGTGGAACCCGACGGGGCTTTCTATCGCGTGGCCGACGCCGGGCCGTGGATGGAGGACAACCGGCCCGAGGCGAAGGAAGGGAAGCTGTTGTGGGGGTTGTCACCCGTGGACGTGGCGTTCCCGCCCGGCGGCGGCGTGGTCGTGGCCGACTGGGTGGAGGGTTGGGAGAAGACGGGCAAGGGTCGCCTGTGGCGCGTGACGGACCCATCGGCGGCCGGGGATGCGGAAGCCGCGTCGGCGGCGCGGTGGTTGGCGACGGGCTTCGAGGACATCAGCGCCGCGTTGGGCGCGATGGCACACCCGGACCTGCGCGTTCGGCAGAAGGCGCAGTTCCACCTCGCGTCGGAGGGTGGTGACGCATGGGAGCCATTGGAGGAGGCCGCGCTGCGGGGCGCGAACTCGTTCCAGCGCCGGCATGCCCTGCGAGCCCTCGCGCAGATCGCGCGGGCCGACACCAGCCCACATCGATGGGCCGACGAGTTGGCGGGGTTGCTCCGCTTACTGGATGACGCGGACCCTTCGGTGGCCGTGGAGGCGTGTCGGTTGATGGGCGAGGCGCGCTTCGTGACGGCCGATGCCCGGCTTCGAAGGACGTTTTCGCATCCCAACCCCCGGGTGGTGGCGGCCGCCATCCTGGCGCATGCGCAGTTGTTCCGGGCCATCTCGGGCACGCCAACGAAGGGGTTCCCACAGGCTCTTGGCGGCCCGCGATGGCAGGTGTCCGCCATGGATTCGGTGGTCAACGCCCTGCCGATGGCGTTGCGCCGATGGATGGGGCGATCCTCGCGGGGCCCTTCGTTGCAGTGGCCGTTGCCGGAGTTGGCGTCGGCGCTTGCTGCGTCCGCCCACGGTGGTGGCCCGGCCGACCCGGTGGTGCGGCACGCCGCCGTGCAACACGTGGTGGCGATGTGGATGGCGTCGGGGCAGAGCTTGTTCCCGGGGATCACGCCGTTGCTTCGGCAGCCGGACCCGAACGTTCGAGGGGTGGTGTTGCTGGCCTACCGGGCGTTGCGGTTGCCTGAAACGGCCGGGTTCCTGGACGACGGCGACCCGTGGCTGGCCCTGGAGGCGGCGCGGGCCGTTCATGACCTCGGGATGGAGTCGGGCTACCGGGACTTGATCCAGCATCTCGACACGGGCCTGCCCCGCAGTGCTTCGGCGGCGATCCGGGGCGCGACGCAGGGCCGTTATCCTTTCAGCACGGTGGAGTGGGAGACGTTCTACCTGAGACGCGCGGTCAACGCGGCGTACCGGCGCGGGACCCGGGAGGACCTTGGGACGCTGACCCGTGCGGCGATGAACGGCGAATGGCCGGAAATCGTGCGCGTCGAGGCGGTGCAGAGCCTCCGGGACTGGCCGTTGCCGCCGCGCAAGGACCGCCTGACGGGGTTGGCGATGACCTTGCCGCCACGGGACGACGCCGGGCCGCGCGGGGCGTTGTCCGATGCGTGGGAGGCCTGCACGGGCAAGGAGGCTCCGGAGGGCTTGGTGGTGGCGATGGTGGACGCGGCGCGACGATTGGCGCTGCCGGGGCTTGGGTCGCGTTTGGCGGCGTTGACGAACCATCCCTCGCCGGCGGTGCGGAAAGCCGTGGGCACGGAGCGTCCGCCAACACGACCCGGGGACGACCAGATGGTCGGAGCGCAACCGGCAAACGTCGCGGACTTGGTGTCGGGCGGGGATGCCGTGCGCGGGGCGAGGCTGTTTGCCGAGAAGGCCGACTGGGGCTGCCAACGATGCCATCGACTGGGCGGGGTGGGCGGAGACGTGGGGCCGGAGTTGAAGGGCATTGGGAAGAGGCTCGGACGGGAGCAGGTGTTGGAGTCCATCCTGCATCCGAACCGCCGCATCGCGGAGGGGTACGAGACGACGGTGGTGACGCTGGACGATGGAGAGACTCGGGCGGGCGTGGTGCGGGGCGAAGAGGATGGAAAGCTGAGGTTGCAGACGGCGGACGCCGGGGAGGTCCGGATTCCGCTGGCTCGGCTGCGTGCGCGGGATCGGGCGGCGTCGGCGATGCCCGAGGGATTGGGGGAATTGATGACTCGGGGTGACGTGCGCGACGTGCTGGAAGCGTTGGCGGAGTAGGGGTGCGAGACCAGCTCGGAGCCGCTCGTCTCGCCATGCTCGCGATGCCCCTGACAGGCGGTACGGGGGCGTTTTTTGGCGTTTGACAGCCTCGGACGATCTCCATACAACAAACCCACGCTCTCCGCTTGGTGTACGGAACTGGATGGGGCGAAACTGTAAATAGCGTATGAACAAGAACTTGAAGACCGCTTCGATCGTGGCTGCCGGGGTTGCTTTGTCCTCCATCTCCATGCTCGCCGCCGAGGGCGGTGCAAAGCTGTACAGTCTGTCGGCCGGGCTTCGCGGCTTCTACGACGACAACATTTTCACGGGCAACGACAAGGTGGACCTGGACGGCGACGGGAAGTTGGACCGCCGCAAGTTGGACAGCTTTGGCCTCGAGGTGACCCCGGGAGTTCGCTTCTCGGTACCGTTGGAGCAGACTACGTTGTCCGCTGGTTACACCTACGGCCTCCGTTACTTCGCCGACCGACCGGGTCGCAGCTATGACCAGTTCCACCTTGCTGACGCGCAGGTGAATCATCGCTTCAGCGACAACTACAGCGTGTCGGTCGCCGACCGGTTCGCGGATGCTCAGGAGCCCGCCCAGGCCTTGGGGTCGCCTGGGGCGCCCGGCAGCCAGCTCCTCCGCGCCGAGGGCAACAACATCAACAACATCGCTTCGGTGGATTTTACGGCGCAGTTGACGCCCCTGTGGTCCGCTGTCTTGGGTTATCGCAATTCCTACTTCAACTACAACTCGGCCTTGTTCAAGGGACTCAATCGCCTTGAAAACCTGCCCTCCCTTGGCCTGCGGTATCAATGGACGCCCACGACGGTCGTTTCGGCCAACTACCAATACGGCGACATCAACTACACCAAGTACGATGCCCGGGATTCTCGCGCCCAGTACGGATTCATTGGCGTGGATCAGTCGATCACGGCCCGCCTGACCGCCTCCGTCCGCGTGGGTGGCCAGATGATCAGCTGGGCCAATGAGACATTGGCGGGTCGGTCCAGCGCATCCAACCCCTACGTGGACGCGAGCCTGACCTATGCCTATGCGGAGGGCAGCAACGCC
The DNA here is from genome assembly GCA_046090125.1 of Verrucomicrobiota bacterium. GTDB lineage: Bacteria > Verrucomicrobiota > Verrucomicrobiia > Limisphaerales > UBA9464 > UBA6176. Next base: position 5,977 of record JBJSZF010000654.1, on the reverse strand, counting down.
CAACTAGGCATCCGGCATGGTCGTAATGCGACCGACGTCATCGCCGCTCTCGACCAGCAATCCACGGCCGTTTATGCCGCCATCAACCACCAAATCACCGGCGACCTTCGTGCCAGCCTGACCGGACAGCTTCAAAATGCCAGCTTCGTGGGTGGCAAGGGGTCGGCCGTCAACGACCTGTCGGAGACCTTGGGCTCCGTGGGACTAACGCTCAACTATCGCATTAATGCCTACCTTTCCGCCGAGACATCCTACTTTTTCGACCGCCTCGCCTCGGACATCCTGATTCGTGACTTCACCCGCAACCGCGTCTTCGTGGGTTTCCGGGCGGTTTATTGATCAGAACCCACCCTGAGCCTGCCTTGATTTTCCAATGGGGGGCCGGAAGCAATTCCGCCTCCCTTTTTTTCTAACGGATGGATGCCTCTAAGAACCCCGCCCTCGCCGGCGGTGCCGCCCCGGCCGAGGCGCGGCAGCACTTCCTCGACTACTGGCGCATCATCCGCCTGAGGAAGGCCATTATCCTGACGGTGTTCTTCCTCGTGGTGGCGACCGTGTCTGTGGTCACCAACTTCCTTCCATCGCTCTACATGAGCACGGTGGGAATGAAGGTGGAAAAGGACACCCCGGACGTGGCTCCGTTCACCGCCTTCGGCCTTCCTCAGCAGCAGTTCGATCCCTACTTCTTCAACACGGAGTTCGAGGTCCTCAAGTCTCATCGCATCCTCGACGCGGTGATCGTGAGGACGTCGTTGGACAAGGTATATGCCAAGAGGCTGAAGCTGCCTGAGGTCACGGTGCAGCAAGCCTATGAGATCCTTTCGCGCAACATCGACCTCAAGCAGCGCCGCAACGCCGCCATCATTGAGATCAGTGCCTACGACCAAGACAAGGAACTCGCCCGCGACATCGCCGATGCCATCGCCGAGACCTACAAGTCCGCCCGTGGGGAAACCCGGAGCAAACGCTTCGAAAGCGGCTTGACCACGCTGTCCAACAAGGTCGCCGACCTCGAGTTCCAAGTGAAGGTCGCCCAGACCAACGTGGACGAGCTTCGCAAGTCCGGGAAGGTGTCTGACCTCGGCCCCGAGAACCCGCAGTACATCACGCTGTTCACCCAGACCATCTCCCGCCTCGAGGCCGCCCGCACCCAGCTCCGCAGCGAGGTCGCCGCTTTGGAGCAAACCTACGAGAAGGTCCGGGCCCGGAGGGGCGATGACCTCCGTCATTTCCTCGCCGCCTCGAACCCCACGCAGGAGCTGACCGCCCTCCTGGGCAACCTCAACCAAGCCAAGCAAAGGAAGGTCTCGCTGCTCACCACGTTGGGTGAGAAGCACCCGGACGTGCAGCGCGTGGAGAAGCTCCTTTCCGAGATCAACGATCAAATCGAGAAGGAAGTCTCCGGCATCCGCGCTTCCATGGAGGCGCGGTTGGACGCCAGCAAGCGGGCAGTGGACGACCTCCAGAAGCAGATCGATGAGGCGACGGAGAAGAGCGCCAAGGACCTTGCCTCCTCCGCCCCCTACGGCCGCGCCAAGCGCGACATGGAGACCTTGCTCCGCCAAAAGGAGGCCATGCAGATGGAACTCAACCAGCAGGTGGTGAACAGCCAGTTGGTTCGAGACGCCTCCGTGGACATCATTGACCGCGCCCTTCCTGGCATGCGGCCCGTGCGCCCCAACAAGCCCTTGTTCATTGCCATCGGTGCCGTTGCCGGCCTTCTGTTGGGCTTCCTCCTCGCGTTCTTCATCGAGTACCTCGACACGAGCGTGAAGACCATCGACGACGTCGAACAGGCCCTCGGAGCCCCCGTGTTGGGTGTCATTCCTCAGAATGTCGCACCCTTGATCAAGGGCGGGCTGGATAGCGCGCACGCCGAGGCGTATCGGGTCCTTCGCACCAACATCCTTTTTTCAAGGAAAGACCCCGATCAACGCACCCTGACCGTCGTTTCCGGCGGCGCGGGAGAAGGCAAGTCCACCACCATCTTCAACCTGGCCACCGTCTTCGCCCAGCAAGGTAGCCGGGTGTTGATCGTGGATTCCGATCTTCGCCGGCCCAGCCTCCACAAGATTCTCGGGGTGGCCAACACCACCGGCCTAACCAACCTTCTGCTCCGCCAGAAAACCTTCGAGGAAGTGGTCCAGACCACCCCGCTCGACAACCTCCATTTCCTTCCCTCCGGCCGTCTTCCAAGCAGCTCCGTGGGCATCCTCAGCTCTCCGCAAATGAAGGAGTTCATCGAGGAGACCCGTCGGCGCTACGACTACGTGTTCTTTGATTCGCCCCCCATCATGGGCGTGTCCGACGCCTCCATCCTCGCCTCGGAGATGGACATGGCGGTCCTTGTGGTCCAATACCGCAAGTACCCCCAGCAGATGACGGTTCGGGCTAAGCAGATGGTCGAGAAGATCGGTGGTCCCAATTGTCTCTTGGGCGTCGTGCTGAACAACATCAACATCTCCCAGGACAGCTATTACTACTACTATTCCGGCTACTACTACGACTACTACAACAAGGAGGGCGAGGAGGGCGGAACGGCGGCTGCCAGCAAGGATGCCAAGCCCGCCCCCAACGAGCCATCCAAGCCGGAATCGGGCATCCAAACCAAGTACTAGCCGACCTCCTGTTGCGCGGTTTCCTCCCCTCCTCGCCATGCTTCCATTGCCTCGTTTTCGATCCTGCATACCCAAGGGGTTCTTCGCCGTATTGTTCGCCCTGATCGCCGCCTTTCTCCCAGTCCGTTCGCAAGACGCCAACCCGGCACCCACAGGTGGTTCGGACCTCAGCAGCGATGTCCTGAATGTTGGCGACAAGGTTCGTGTGACGTTCGGGGACATTTCCGATCCGCCTGCACCGCTGGACACACAGATTCCGGAGAGCGGCAACGTGACCCTTCACTTGGGACACAAGTTCAACTTTCGTGGCGAGCGGCGCGACCTGCTGGAGCAGAAGATTCGGGATTACTACATCACCAACGGCTTCTACAAGATCATCACCGTTTCCATCGAGGTCCCCGCCCGGCCCATCACCGTGGGCGGTGAGGTTCGTGCCCCCAATACCTACCCCCATCCTGGCCGGTTGAGCATCCTCAAGGCCATCGACCAGGCCGGAGGCTTCACCGAGTACGCCGACCGTCGTAAGGTCCGCATCATCCGGTCTGGCAAGCCCATCATTGTAAACTGCAAGAAGGCCCTCGACGACCCCGCAAAGCACGATGTCGAGGTCTTCCCGGGTGACAAGATTCAGGTGGACCGCCGCGGCCTGCTTCCATTCTAACCCCCCATCCGCCGGGTTCCGCAGCCGTTAGCCATGCTGGAACTCCATGTCCAATCCGGCCCGGATCAAGGCAAGGTCCTCAAGGTTTCCTCTTCTCCGGCCGTCATCGGTCGAAACCCTGCCAATGCCGCCGTCCTGGAAGGACCCGGCATCTGGGATCGCCACGCCGAGGTCTCCTTGAGCGAGGACGGCCGCTTCCACATACGAATGCTGGGAGATGCCACCGGTTCCCGGGCCTCTCGCCATGAGGCGTCCTGGATGCTCCGGAATGGCGAGCCGTTCCACTTGGGTGGCGTCCGCCTCTGCTTCGGCCTTGGCCCGGGTCGTCAGCGCCCGCAACGCCCGTCTGAGATCCTCGCGTGGGTCGTCCTCGCCCTTGTCGTGACGGTGGAGGCGTGGCTGGCTTTCCGATCCTAGTCATCCCCATCCCATGGGCGGTACAGCGGCGTCCCCGGGTCGTGTCGCCGGCAGCCCAGCTATCGACACCGGCGACCGTGATTGGGCAAGGTTGTTGGAACCTTCCATGGCGCGCGACTGGCAACGGTTCCTGCTGGTTTTTTTGGGCTGTTTCATGACCGCCCAAGCCGCCGCCACCGGCGCCGATGCCTACCGCGCCGTCATCCGACCCCTGCTGCACGAGCGCTGTCTCTCCTGCCATGGAGCCCTCCAACAAAAGGCCGGCCTCCGGCTCGACACCGTGGCCGCCATGCTTCGGGGCGGTGACTCAGGCCCCGCCGTGATGCCCGGCAATGCCCGCGCCAGCATCCTGCTTCGGCGCGTCACGACGACGGATGTCGCGGAGCGTATGCCGCCCCAGCATGAGGGACTCCCGCTCGACGACGCCCAGGCCGAGGCCATCCGGCAATGGATCAACGCGGGCGCACCCGCTCCAGCAAATGAGCAACCCGATGCGGACCCCCGTGACCACTGGGCCTTTCGCCCACCTGTCCGACCCGCCGTTCCGGCTTCCGCCAAGGCCGTCGGCCCCATCGACGCCCTTCTCGAAGCCGACCGCTCCGCCCACGGCCTTCATGCGCGGCCCGAGGCGCGTCGTGATGTTCTGGTGCGACGTCTCTTCCTCGACCTGATCGGCTTGCCACCCGCGGCGGACGAGTGGAGTGCGGTCATGTCGGACCCGGCACCCGACTGGTACGAGCGCCTGGTGGATCGCCTTCTGTCCGACCCGCGTCATGGCGAGCGTTGGGCCCGTCATTGGATGGACATTTGGCGGTACAGCGACGCATGGGGGCTCGGTGACCAACTTCGCAACAGTCAGAAACACATCCATCACTGGCGCGACTGGATCGTCGAATCCCTCAACGCGGACGTTCCCTACGACGAGATGATCCGTCTGATGCTGGCCGCCGACGAGCTGCATCCAGAGGACCCGGGACGGTTGCGCGCGACCGGCTACCTCGCGCGAAACTACTTCCTCTTCAATCGCAACCAGTGGCTCGACGAGACGGTGGAGCACGTGTCGAAGGGCTTCCTGGGCCTTACGCTGAACTGCGCGAAGTGCCATGACCACAAGTACGACCCGTTCCCGCAGGCGGACTACTATCGGATGCGCGCCTTCTTCGAGCCCTATCACGTGCGGCTCGATGTCCGTTCGGGGGAGCCCGACTTGGCGCGCGATGGGTTGCCGCGGGCCTACGACCGCGACCTCGGCCGGCCCACGTTCCGCTTCGTTCGCGGCAATGAAAACGCGCCGGACACCAACAAGGTCATCCTTCCTGGCGTCCCGGCGCTCCTGGCACGCACGTCGCCTTCCATCCAACGCGTCGTGCTCCCCGCTCGCGCGCATCAACCGGAGCGCAACCCGTGGGTCCTAGAAGCCCACGTCGCCGCCGCGCGCGAGCGCGAGATCAAGGCCCGGCAACTCCTCGGCTCCGACACGTCAGCGGATCCGCTGAAGCGTGCCGTCGTCGAGCAACGCGCGAACGTGGCGCGTGCCGACATGGAGTCCGTCCTCACACGTGCCGAGGCCATGCGGGCGTCGTGGCGCGACCGTGATGCTGGGGTGACGTCGTCCGATGCGGAGGTTGCACGCATGGCCGCCGTGAAGGCCGAGCGCCGCCTGGCCGCAGCGCGCGCCCGACTGTCCGTGGCGGAGGCCGACCAAAAGGTGGCCGAGGCCGAGGCCTCCAAGAAGGAGGCCGCCCGCAAGGAGCTCGAGTCCGCCCGCAAGAAGGCAGAGGAAGCCGTGGCTCGCTGTGATGCAGTCGTCGAGGCCAACGCGCAACCCTCGACGCTTGCGGGGGCTGCCTGGACGCCCACGCGGTTTCTGGACTCGACCAAGGACGATCCCGACCCCGGTTTCCCGCGCGAGAGCACGGGGCGCAGGACGGCCTTGGCGCGTTGGATTGCGAGCCCGGACAACCCGTTGACGGCGCGCGTCGCGGTCAACCACGTCTGGAGTCGTCATTTCGGCGTCCCCTTGGTCCCGACGGTCTTCGACTTCGGCCGGAAGGGAATCCCTCCCGCCAACCAACCCCTCCTCGACGCGTTGGCCGTCGAGTTCATGGAGCACCGCTGGAGCCTCCGTCATCTCCATCGCGTGATCGTCCTGTCCGCCGCGTACCGCATGGAATCGTCGGTCGCCGGCGCGGACGTGGCGATGAGCCGAGACCCGGAGAACCGCCACCTGTGGCGTCGCGTTCCGCTGCGCATGGAGGCGCAGGTGGTGCGTGACTCGTTG
>JBJSZF010000653.1:0-1687 GCA_046090125.1 Verrucomicrobiota bacterium | reverse complement strand
ATGGCGTTGGCGGACCTCGATGGCGACGGCGACCTCGACGTGGTGGTGAACGAGGTGAACCGGCCGGCTTCCGTGTATCGCAACGACGCCGTGGCTTCGCGCGTGGCGGTGCGGTTGCGCGGCCTGCCCCCGAACACCCGGGCCGTGGGCGCGCGCATCCGGGTCCAGGGCGGACCCGTGGCATGGCAGCAACAGGAAATCCAGGCGGGCGGCCGATACCTGTCGTCGGACGAGCCCGTGCGGACGTTTGCCGCAGGCACGAACGGCGCGGCGCTGCGCATCGAGGTGCTGTGGCGCGACGGATCGGAAAGCGTGGTGGAGGACGTTCGTGGCGGGCGCGTGTACGAGGTCTTCCAGCAGGGCGCGCGGCCGGCCACGAAGGGCGGAGGGCTGCCGCCCGCGCCCAAGGCCTTGATGGAGGAGGTCGGCGGCTCGTTGCCGCACCGGCATGTGGAGGTGGACTTTGACGACTTCGCGCGGCAGCCGTCCCTGTGGCGCAAGCAAAGCCAGGCCGGCCCGGCCGTGGCGTGGGCCGACCTGGATGCCGACGGGCGCGTGGACCTGGTGGTGGGGACGGGGCGGGGCGGGGCGGTGACGTGCTTCCGCAACCTGGGCGATTGGCGCATGGAACGTTGGACCAACGGGCTCGCGCGACGCGTGTCGCGGGACGTGGGCGGCCTGGTTTCGTGGCAGGACGGCGACGGCGGCGTCGCGTTGATCGCGTCGTTGTCGAATCTCGAGGGCGAGCCCGGCGAGCCCGGGTCCATCGTCCGGTTGTCGCCGGCCACAGGAAAGGTGTCGGACGCGCTGCCGCCGCAGGAGTCGGAGCCGGGAGCGCTGGCGATGGGCGACGTGGACGGGGACGGCGACCTCGACCTGCTGGTGGCGGGGCGCGGCGTGCCGGGGCGGTATCCGGAGCCGGGCGTGACACGGCTGTGGCTGGCGACCGGGAACGGGTGGGTCGCGGACGAGGAGGCGAACCAGGTGATGAAGGATGCCGGGATCGTGCAGGGGGCGACGATGGCGGACATGGACGGCGACGGGTTCCCGGAGTTGGTCGCGGCTGTGGAATGGGGTCCGGTGCGTGTCTATCGCCGCGGGGTGAGTGGACCGTGGCGCGAGGTCACGGCGGACTGGGGCTTTGCGGGCGCGACGGGGCTGTGGTTTGGGGTGGTGGTGGTGGACGCGGACGGCGACGGGCGGTTGGACGTGGTGGCGTCGAACTGGGGGACGAACACGGAATGGAGCGCGGCCTCGCAGGGGCCGTGGCGGATCCATGCGGGGGACATCGAGGGCGGCGGCGGCGTGGAGATGGTGCTGGGCTGGACGGATGGCGGGGGGCGCGAGTGGCCGTTCATGCACTGGGGCCGGGCGAGCCAAGTATTGCCGACGTGGGCGGCCCAGTGGCGGTCGCATCGGGAGTTCGCGGCCTTGGAGTTGCCGGCGTTGTTGGGGGAACGGGGCAAGGGACTGCGAGTCCTGGAGGCGGCGACGCTGGAGTCGTCGGTGTTCCTCCGTCGCGGTGAGCGCTTCGAGCGCCGGGCGTTGCCCTTCGCAGCGCAGGCGGCGCCGGGGATGGGATTGGCGGTGGCGGACTTCGACGGGGACGGGGCGGATGACGTCTTCATGGCGCAGAACTTCTCGGCGACGGACGTGGAGTCGGACGCGGCGAACGGGGGCGTGGGGG
>JBJSZF010000652.1:0-2287 GCA_046090125.1 Verrucomicrobiota bacterium | reverse complement strand
CCGAGGACGGCGTTTGCGCGGGTGTCCCTGACGATCCCCGGCCGGCTGACGCGCCAACACCTGGGGTTGTACACGGTGGTGGAGCCGGTGGACCGGGCGTTCCTGAGAAGCCGGTTCCAGACGGACCGGGGCTTGTTGATGAAGCCCGACATGATGCGAGGCCTGGCGTACCTAGGGGACGAGTGGGAGGTGTACGCGGAGCGTTACCAGCCGAAGGGCAAGGTGGACCCGGCGGACGCGGGGCGCTTCATGGAGTGGGTGCGGACGTTGCGGATGGCGGCTCCGGACGAGCTGGCGGAGGAGTGGCCGCGGCGGCTGGACCCGGCGGCGTTCGCGCGCTTCGTGGCGTTGAACGCACTGTTGGCGAACGTGGATTCGTTCATTGGCAACGGGCACAATTACTACCTGTTCCAGCCGTCCGGCCAGGGGCGCCTGTCCTTCATCCCATGGGACCTCAAAGAGGCGTTTGGCATGCATCCGGTGTCGGGGCCGTCGGGCGACCAGATGGTGACGTCGGTGATCCGGCCGAACGCGGACCCGAACAACCTGGTGGAGCGGTTCCTGGCGACGCCGTCGATGAACCGGCTGTACCGGGCGGAGCTGGCGCGGTTGCTCGACGAGGTGTTTGAACCGCGACGGCTGGCGGCGGACATCGACCGGATTGCGTCGGTGACGCAGCCGGTGGTGACGGTGGAGTCGCGTCGGGCGCGCGAGGACTTCGAGCGGACGGTGCTTCGGACGCGCGCGCCGGACTCGGGGGACGTGTCGCAGCCGCGGCAGGACATGGAGGCGGTGTTCCTGCGGGAGGGGTACGAGCCGTGGGGATTCCCGGATGCGGTGTTCATCGACAACATGCCGTTGAAGGATTGGATCGAGGGCCGGGCGCGGCACGTGAGGGAGCAGTTGGAGGGGAAGGTGGTGGGGACGCGGCCGCGCCCGAGGCTTTGAGGGGAGCGGCAAGGGGGAAGCGGGGGGCGGGAAGCGAGGGGCGAGGAGCGGGAAGGGAGGGCACCGGGCGGACACCTGCGGGTTTGGGATGCACGGCGGGGTTGTGCGAGGAGAAGGCGTTCCTTGCCAATCGGGAGCGGGGTCTTCCAGCATGGGCCATGGCGGAGCGGGAACTTCTGAACGAGCTGGACGGGGAGTTTTACCTTGGGGTGGAGGCGTTCTTCGGGGCGAACCGGCGGGTGGCGTTGACGTATGACGACGTGACGCTGGCGACATTGCACTCGGGGGTGTTGCCGCGGGAGACGCAGTTGGACACGCGCTTGGCGGAGGGGCTGGAGCTGCACGTGCCGCTGGTGTCGGCGGACATGGACACGGTGACGGAGTCGGGGATGGCCATTGCGATGGCGTTGAATGGCGGGATGGGGTTGATCCACTACAACATGCCGGAGCGGGACCAGCTTCGGGAGGTGTCGCGGGTGAAGAACCACGTGCATGGGTTGATCCAGGACCCGATCAAGGTGGGGCCGGAGCAGTTGATCGGGGACGTGCTGTCAATGATCGAGGAACGGCGGTTCTCGTTTGCGACGTTCCCGGTGGTGGACGGGGTCGGGCGGCTGCTGGGATTGTTGCCAGGGCACGTGGTGAAGCCTCGGTACGCCAAGCGGAAGGTGGCGGAGGCGCTGACGCCGCGGGCGCAGGTGCGGACGATCGACGTGTCGGAGCTGCAACCGGACCCGATCGGGCGTGCGGATCGGTTCTTCACGGACAACCCCGGGATCCACAAGTTGCTGGTGGTGGACCGGGAGGACCGGCTGAAGGGGTTGTTCACGCTGAGCGACATCGAGCGGATCACGCTGGAGCGCGGGGCGCAGTTGAAGCCGGCGCGCGACGGGAAGTTTCGGTTGTTGTGCGGCGCGGCGGTGTCCACGCCGCGGCTGCCGGGGGGCGGGCTGGACCGGGATCGGATTGCGCAGCATGTGGGCGGGTTGGTGGAGCGCGGTCTGGATGCGCTGGCGATCTCGACGGCGCACGGCCACAGCGAGGGCGTGGGCGAGGCGGTGCGGTTGGTGCGCGGGTTGCATCCGCACCTGCCGATCATTGCGGGCAACGTGACGAGTGGCGCGGGCGTGGAGTTCCTGGCGGAGGCAGGGGCGAACGTGGTCAAGGTAGACAATCAAAAAATACTATTGGGTATACAGACTCTAAAGCTCTACCTTGCCAAGATTTAACTTCATCAATTACATCGTCAGTTACTCTACTAATTAAAGATTCACTTACTTCGGCTCCGTATAATTCCTCTAATTGGATCTTAATATCCAAGATACTCATACCTTTAGCA
>JBJSZF010000651.1:0-2297 GCA_046090125.1 Verrucomicrobiota bacterium | reverse complement strand
TGAGATCAGCCCGGGGCGACCATGGCAGACGCCTTGTGTGTCCTTTGAGTTCCTTGTGACTATTCAACCTCCGGCCATCCTGCCCCGATGCCGTGGATGGAGCCGCAAGGAACACAAAGACCAAAAAAGGGACGGATGCGTCCGCTTTTCAACCTCAAGCCCCCGTCTCCCAACGGCGTCCAGTCCCGTGCTTCCATCCAAATGTAAGCCTTCAACATCGGACCCTTTGCCTCAGCAAAAAATAGCCTCTCGCACATCAATCTGCCAGGAGGTTGGGTCCGCAAGCATGCCAAGCAGGTCCAACGCAGCAACAGCGAACCAGGCGGTGCGGCGAACGGAAACCAGCCGATTCGCTCCGATACCCATCGACCGTCCTCGGCGGATGGCTCCCGTCGCTGACCTTTGCGTTGGGCAAACCAGATATTGCCCTCGGTCAACGAAAGGTGTATGGAGGGATCATGCGCGCCTTTACTGCAGTGATTGGAAAATGTCCAGAGACAGGCCTCTTCGTAGGTTTTGTCCCGGGTTTCCCAGGTGCTCATTCGCAGGGTGATACCCTGGATGAGCTTCACTCCAACCTGCGTGAGGTGATCACAATGCTGATGGAGGACGGGGAGCCTCCTCTTGAAGCAGAATACATCGGAACCCAGCTCGTAACCGTTTAGAGGTATGGGACGCATCCCCGTCCTCAAGCCGCGAGAAGTCATCAAGCTTCTCGAGTTCCACGGCTTTTTGCTGATTCGACAGAGGGGCTCGCACTGCCAGTTCAAGCATCCCGACGGAAGGCAGACCACAGTTCCGGACCACAAAGGAAGAGACATCGCTCCACCTTTGCTTCGCCAGATTGCCAAAGACGTCGATATGACCATCGATGAGCTTCTTGAAAAGAAATGATGAAGAAGCCCAACGAGCGCATGCACCGAATCCCTACCCGCTGTCCCGCCGGATGCTGACTCCGCTTCGCTCCACCGTCCTCTGTCGCGCCAGCGGTCCGGGATAGGCAATGCGGGACGTTGGACGTAAGCGTCCGGTGAAGGACATGGTTTCCATCGTCGGCGGCAAAGGACCGCCCCAAATCAAAGGGCCCCATGGCAACCCAAAGCAGCAACCCACACCACGTTGGTGCGTCGCCTTGAGGGACCAGGGAAGGCCACACAACCACCGCGCCACGATGCCCAATGTTCGATGGCAAGGGATCATCCGATGGCCCCGCCTCCCGACCTTCCCAAACCCAAGCGCCATGCACGTGGCCGCGCTGGCATCCTTGCCGGGATGCGCGGACTTTATTGGGGACCGGTGACCGGTGGTGTCGCTTCGCTCAACCACCGGCTTTACGCTCGGATGCCTCCGGCGTCCATCCTCCCCCAGCGCCCTGCATCCCGTTGCGACCCGCATGATCCCGACGCGTCTCCGAAACCGCCCCGGCCTGCGCCCGGCCGCATCCCCGAGCGCATCCCGGAGGGATGCCAGATGGTAGCCGGTGGTTGAGCGAAGCGACACCACCGGAACCCGGATCCCATTCAGCCATCGACCCCGGACGGGGTCGCAGCCCGGCGTGTGACATCAGCCCGGGGCGACCATGGCAGACGCCTTTTGTGTCCTTTGCGTTCCTTGTGGCCATTCAGCATCCGGCCATCATTCCCCGATGCCGTGAATTCAGCCGCAAAGAACACAAAGAATACAAAAGGGACGGATACGTCCGCTTTCCAACCTCACGCCCGCGCCTCCCAACGGCGTCCAGTGCCGTGCCAAAACCGAAATGTAAACGTTCAAGATCGGACCCCATTGCCTTACGCACGTCCCATGGCCATCCATCTGTAGGCCGCGTGACCTCACGCGGCGCATCCCATCGCCGGAGACGCCACCTCGAGCGCCATCCCGAAGGAATGCCAGAGTGTAGCCGGTGGTTGAGCGAAGCGACACCACCGGAACCCGTCACCCCCCCACGATCCACGCACCCCGGCGAGGGGTGCCAGAACGAATGGAAAACGGTCTCGCAAAGACGCCAAGGCGCGAAGGATCAACCCAAATCAAAAGGCTCGATGGCAACCCACAGCCCCAGCCCACGCCACATTGAGGCCTCGCCCCGAAAGAGCCAAAGAACACGACGCAACAGGCGACCTGCGACGCCAGAACGTTGCATGGCAAGGACTGGCCTGTTTCCACGAATCATTTTGCACTTGCGTGCCTAGGAGGGCGGAAAATAATGCTCCGGTATGGCCCATACCCCTGCCGCCATAACCATTGATGTTTCCCATCTCTTTGCCGCTTCGGGCCAAGCCAAGCTGGCGGACCTC
>JBJSZF010000650.1:0-20430 GCA_046090125.1 Verrucomicrobiota bacterium | reverse complement strand
GTCGAGGTTGCCCGTGGGCTCGTCCGCCAGCAGCAGGCCCGGGCCGTTCACCAGGCTCCGCGCAATCGCCACCCGTTGCTGTTCACCACCGGACATCTGCGACGGCCGATGATGCATCCGCCCGCCCAACCCCACCCGCTCCAGCAACGCAACCGCCCGTTCCCGCGCCTCCCCCGCCCCTCGCCGCGCCATCCGCGCCGGCAATGCCACGTTCTCCAGCGCCGTCAGGTCCGACACCAGGTGATACGCCTGGAAGATCACCCCCACCCGACGGTTCCGAAACCGCGCCAGGTCGGACCACCCCAGGGACTCGATGGGCACGCCATCGAAGCGGATGCGGCCGGCGTCGGGCCGGTCCAGCCCGCCCAACAGGTGCAGCAACGTGCTCTTGCCCGCGCCCGACGCCCCGCGCAACGCCACGAACTCGCCCTTCCCAATGGCCAGGTCGATCCCGCGCAACACCTCCAGCCGACGCGGCCCCACTTGGTAGGTTTTGCGAACGCCTTCGACGACCACGAGGGGCGACCCTGCGGGGGCCGCCTTCGCAACGTGGGCCGTGGGAACGGCAGGAAGGCCGGGAGCACCGGAGGTTCCGGGCGCAGCGGGCGTGGGCTGGGGTTCAGTCATTGCGCAGGGCCTCCACGGGCCGCATGGAGGCGGCGATCCAGGCCGGCACCACCCCCGCCAGGAGGCACATCGCCAGCGACACGCCGCAGATCAACGTGACGTCCGAGGGCAACACCTCGGCGGGGATCTGCGCGAAGCTATAGATCGACTGTGGGAACAGCTCGCGCCCCGTCAGCCGCCGCATCCACAGGAGGAAGTCGTTGCGAATCCACACGCCGCCCGTGCCCAGCGCGAGGCCGGACGCGACGCCGAGGACGCCCACGAGCGAGCTTTGTGCCAGGAACACGCCCACCACCTGCCACGTCGTCGCGCCCATGGCCTTCAGGATGCCGATCTCGCGCGTCTTGCGGATCACGAAGGCGATCTGGGAGCAAATGATGCAAAAGCCGGCGCCGAGCATCACCACGAAGAGGATGATCAACATCACGTCCTTCTCCACCTCGATGGCCCCCAGCAGGTCGCGGTTCTCGTCCATCCACGCGACGGACCGGTACTCGGGCCCGAGGACGTCCTCGACGTCGCGTTGGAGGGCGCGGGTGTTGGCGACGGAGGAATCATGGAGCATGACGGTGACGCCGCTCACGGAGTCGCCCAGGGCGAACAGGTCCTGCGCGTTGGCCAGGGACACCACCACCACCTGGGCGTCGATTTGCTCGTAGCCGACCTCGAAGAGCCCGCGCACCTCGAAGTCCTCGGCGGGGGCCAGCTCGCGCGCGCCGGAATCCTTGCTGCGCAACATGCGGTCGAGCGCATGGGTGGAGTGCAACGCCACGCGGTCGCCCACCCGCACGCCGAGATGGTCCGCCAGGGACGCGCCCATGAGGAGCCCTTGCCCGCGCAGGTCGAGCTTGCCCGAGATCACCTTGTTGGTGATCACGGACACGCGGCCCTCGGCGGCGGGGTCGATCCCCCGGACGACGGGCGCGGCCGACTGCGAGGCGCGGTCGCGTGGGTCGGGCTGGGTTTGCATGAGGACTTGGCCGAGGACGAAGGGCGCGGCACCGCGCACGCCCTGGACCCTGGAAACGCTCGCCAGAACCTCCTCCCACGACGCCATGGGCCGCTGCGGCACGCCCACCTTGAGGTGCGCGTTGAACCCGATGATCGTCTTGCGCAGCTCCAGGTCGAAGCCCGTCATCACGGCGATGACGATGATGAGCACGGACACGCCCAGCGCGACCCCCGCGACGCACAGGAGCGTGATCACCGACACGAAGTTCTTCTTCGGCCGGAGGTAACGGAGGGCGAGGCCCAGCTCGAACGGGAGTCGCAGCACGCGGCCGCAGCGTAGGGCGTTCGCGGAAGGGAAGGCGAGCGGCGAGAGGGCGTGCGGGCCATCCCGGCCTTCGGCGGCGTCCGCCGCATCAACCCCCGTACGAGGGATTTTCACGCGGACTTCAGGTCCAACCCTGACGTTGGTTGATTGAGTCAGTGAGGCCCGTGGTTCCCTTGGTAGCGGAGGTTGGCGGTGGAGGGGTTCCTCGGCTTGGGACCGAGAAGGGAAGGAGGCGGAGCCAAGGCGGGGATGGGTGGGACGTTTCGTGCCCATGATGGTGATGCTGTTTTTGCCCGGGTTTTCCTGGTCGGTGAATCGAGGCAACCCCAACACGGCTCGCGGAGGGGTCACGCCAAGCCGCAAAGGCGCGAAGATTCCATCGATGCGACCGGGTGACGTGCCGCTCGGGGGCTGTTGCGCCAAAAGTCCTGTTACCAGGAGCGTCTGCACTCCTGAGGTTTTGCCCCTCCCTCCGCGCCTTCCCTCCCCGGCCCGTCCCTCAATCCATCACGGCCTCCACCTGCCAGGCCGTGCCGTCCCATGCGAGGCGCAGTCCATGTCGGCCTTGCACCGTAACGTCCCATTCCACCCGTTGCCACGCCCGGCCCGCCTCCCACCAACCACCCGAGGCATGCACCGGGCCCACGGCCACCTGCACGCGGCCTTCCACCCACGCGCAACGCACCGCGCACGGCCGACCCGGCGCAAGCACCCGGGGTTCTTCCAACCCAGGCGTCGGCGTCGGAAATGGCACCACGGACTCAGGAACGGCCGGCGTCGTCCCGGGGCCGTCCGCCGCGCCCGGCGCCGGGGCCTTGCCCTGCGGGCGAAACAGCGGGTCCAGCAACGCCGCCATGCCCGAAGCCGACAACACGCTGCCGCGGCCGGGCGTGCGCGGCTCGACGGGCGTGGTCATCCGGCGTCCGTCCAATGGGTCCGTGGAACCCGCCGTCCCCGCGCGACGACGCGGCGCATCCTCGACCGTAGCCGGCAACGGCGGGCGCAGGCGACGCACCGGCACCGGCCGCAGCCACTCCGGCACCCGTCGCCCCACGTCGGACGCGGCCGCCTCGAAGTCCGGCGGCACGATCCGGAACTGGTCCGGCCGATGCCCGTCGATGCGCACGGGCGACCCGACGCGGTCGGGCCCAACGAGCGCGGCGAGGCGGGCGAGCGTTTCCTGGAACTGGTGCGGGTCGCGCAGCGCGGACTCGAAGAGCCCGAACTGGTGTTGGTGCGGCCGGGCGGGCTCGGCATGGAGCCGGATGCCCGAGACGGCCGCCGGGGTGCGCAGCCCCTCGAGATGCGTCGCCAGCATCCGGAACAACACCTCGGCCCGGTGCGTGGGCTGGGGCAGCCGCAGGCGCTGGTCCATGACGTCGCCCGACTCCAGCCGCAGGCGCAGCGCCAGCTCGCCGGCCGCGCGCCCCGCCCCTTCGAGCCGCTTGGACAAGGAATCCGCGACCCGTCGCAACAGGAACAACAACGGCTCCGCCATCTCCACCGGCGGGTCCAGCGGCGCCTCCTCGGCGAAGGTCTCGGGCAACCGCTCGTGCCGCAGCGGCCGCGATGCCGCATGGGACGCGGCCGCCCACAACGCGAACGCCTCCAGCCCCAGGCGTTCCGCAAGCTCCCCTTGCCCCAGCCGCAGCAGGTCGCCCACGGAACGCACCCCCCATTGCTCCAGCATCCGCGCGGCATGGGGCGACGGTTCGAGCGTCGCCACCGGCAACGACGCCACGAAGGCCGCCGCCTCGCCCGGCGTCACCACGACGACCCGCGCATCGTCGGCCGTTCCGGGGGCCATGGCCGCGTGGCGCGCCACCCCGGGCGTTGGCCCCAGTCCCACCCGCACCGCAAGGCCGAGGCCTGCCATCGCCTCCGCAAGCCGCCCGCCCCAGCCCCGCAAGGCCTCCGGCGATGGCTCCGGACCGGGGTCGGACAAGCCCCGCATGTCGAGCGTCACGCATCCGGCGGCCGTCCATTCCAGGCCGGGCGAGAAGGTGTTGGCCGCCTGGATCATGGCGTCGCGCGCCGCGTCCTCGGCGGCTCCGGACCGATGCCGCACGACCACGCCGCGGCAACGCGCCAGCGCCTGCGGCGCCGTGAGCCCTTCCTCCACGCCGCTGGCGCGGGCGACGCCGTTGAGGGCGACAACGCGGGGGTTGGCCTGCGCCGGATCCACGAGCGCGAACGGGCGGGCCGCCATGCCGGGCTCGTGCCGGAGCACGGCCTGCAACGGGAACCCATGGGCATGGACGACGGCAAACATCGTGGCCTCAGGCGACGCGCCCGGCGGCCCCGGGTTCCGACGCGTTGGATTCTTGTCGCAACAGGGCGAACCGCAGCCCGTTCAAGGCGGCATCGGGCCCGACGATGGCCTCGCGCGCGCCCGAAGGGCGGGCCATGGAAACGGACACGCGCGCAGCCGCGCCGCCCACGAGGGCGAGGGGGGTGATGACCAAGACCGTGGAGCCCTGGTGCTCCGCAAGGCGCGAGAACCGATGCCACACGCTGCCCGATATGCGACGGAGCTGGGCGACGGGGTTGAGCTTCAGGTCAATGACGACCACCGGGAGGTTGCGGTCACGCAGGACGAGGTCGGCGGCCTTCAGCGCCTCGGCGGCGGAACGGCATCGCACCCACAGGAGCCGGGACAACACGGCGGGTTCCTCCGCGTCGATGTCGAGGCTGTCGGCCCCGTCGATCAAGGCCATGAAGCGCCCGGCGCGCGCCAGGCTGCGCAGGAAGGCGTGCAGCACCTGGGCCGACCCGGACACCGGCCCGTCCCCCACCAGCTCGGTGAGGTCGCCCCCGGCCAGGCCGCCGCCGAGGAGCGCGTCGAGGGGCGCGACGCCGGTGGGGACGACGGGGTTGCGCGGGCGTCCATGGATGCCCAGGCGCACGTTGGGCACGCGCGTCCGCAGCAGTTCCTCCAGACCCGAGATGCGGCTTTCTCCCATGGCTTGTGGCTCGTTCCTTCCCCGCCGGGCCGGTCACCGTACCGAGGTGCGTCCCGGATGGAATGGAAACCTTGCACAAGGGGTGGGACAACGGCAGTCCAACCCTGGGGGGCGGACTCTAGACACGGCCCTTGGGCGTCCTGTAGGCCGCGTGCCCTCACGCGGCGGCAGCCATGCCGCATGCCCGGTGCGCCGGGTCAGGGGACCCGGCCTACAGAAGCGGATTCACCCCTGGAAACGGTCTTTGACCGCCGTTTCCAGGCTCACTCACCCCCTCACCGCCGGGCCACGAAGTCCCGGAACCACGCGGCCGGGTCGGGCGCCGCCCCCGCGTGCAGCACCGCCCCGAACCGCACCGTGAACGGCACGCCGGCCGGCACCTTCACCCGGCTCGTCTCGCCCTGCTTCATCGACGCCATCCCAAACGGGTTCGCCACGAATACCCCGTAGTCCCGGTTGTGCCACATGGAGAGCCGAAAGGCCGGGTTGTCCGCCATCAACGTGATGCCCGCCGGACGCCCCTCCACGGTGCCCGAGTAGTCGCACCAGTCCGCTGGCTGGCCCCACGTGTCGCGCGCCGTCTCCCGCCCGGCGCTGCTCCGGATCCGGCCCCCGGCCTTCTCCGTCAACGGCGTCGCCACCCGCGCCCCCAACCCCATCTCCTCCTGGTCCCCAAACCAAAACTCGCCCGCCTCCGACCGGAACGTGGCCGTCCAATCCACGCCCCATGCCGCGCCCTGGCCCACGACCCGGAAGGCATGTTCCGCGTCGCACACGTGCCGCCCGTCGGCCGCCGTCAGCCGCGTCAGGATTGCGAACGACACCCCGCCGTCCCGCGCCTCGGGCTCGCGCACGAACCGCACGTGCTCCATCCGGGCCTTGTTCCTCCAGAAGTCCGCGCCCGACAGGTCGCCGAACCCCAGCCACAAGCCGGGGTGCATCGTGTCGTGGTCCGTGGCATCGACTCCGGCCACGGGCGGATGCGTGCGCGACACGGGCGTGCCATCCGGCGCGCGGAGGTTCGCCCAATGCGGCCGGAGGATCTTGGAGTCCTCGAAGACGAAGTCGCCCAACGCCACTGGCCCGTGCCGCAGCCGAAGGCGTCCCGGGAGCTTCTCCACCGACGGAACGAACGCCTTCGTCGGGGCCGCCCTCTGCGCCAGCAGGTAGGCCACCACGTCCGCGACATCCTGCGGGGTCAACATCGTGTCGAAGGCCGGCATGGCCGAGCCCGGGGCCGTGCGCCGGCCCGTGATGCGCGTCTTCGCCACCACCTCGCGACGCCCGCCCGGCAACCCCAGCGCCACGCTTAGCCCGCTTTCCTCCAACAAGATCCCCGCCAGCTCGCCCTCCGCCGTCTCGACGGTCTCCATCCGGAAGCCCTCGGTCACCACCGCGCCCGGGTGCACCACCGACTCCGCCAGGTGGCGCGCCGTCGCGCGGCTGCCAATCCCGGCCAGGTCCGGCCCGAAGGCGTTGCCGCGTCCTTCGAGCCGATGGCACTGCACGCAGGCCGCGCCGCGCGGGTGCTGGAACAACCATTGGCCGCGCCGCACGTCGGCCGTCGCCAGCCGTTCCAACGCGCCCTCCAGCGTGGTGGCGTTGGACGGCGGCACGACGGGCAACGGCTCCACGGCCACCAGGTAATGGCCCTTGCCCCCCGCCTTGCCATCGTCCGTGTTGCCGCCCAGCCGGACCGTGCCGCCCGGGAACTCCGCCGCGAACACGGCGCACTCGAAGCCCTCGGCGCGGACGACGTTCGTCGTGCGCTGGAAGCCCTTCTGCAACCACGCCGGCACGTGCGGGCTCCGCGTGTCCAACGCCACGTGCACGCGCGCGGGGCGCACCAGCTCCAGCTCCAGCCACCCGTCGCCCGTGCTGCCATCGTCGTCGTTCGACGTCTGCACGAGGTCCGCGCCCGCAAGCGATCCGGTCACCTCGCGCAGCTTGTAGCCGCGGTCCACGTAGGCCGCCGTGCCCCGCTTGAAGCCCGACGCCACCACCCGCGGCTCGCGACGTCCCTTCGACCGGACCTTGCCCACCACCGACGGCGGCGGCGGATCGACGGCCCCGTCCTTCGCGGCCACGCCCGACGCGTCCAGCGGACGCCCGCGCAACTCCAACGATTCGCCCCCGCCCTCCGCCTTCCGAACCCACGACGACGCGATGTCGGCGACGCGCGGGTCGGCGTCCCGCACGAGGGCGCGGACCTCGGGCGCATGGAGCCGATAATCCTCCAGCAAGGCGAGCAATGCGGCCCGGCGGACGGCCGGGCGCGAGTCCGTGAGCGCGCCGCGCAGCCGTTCCATGGGGGCCAGCAGGCGCAGCGCCTGCCATCCGGCGTAGAAGGTCGTGGGGTCGGCCTCGCCCGCCACGAGGTCCACCAACGCCGGCACGGCGGCCGTCACACGGGCCTCGCGTGCCGCCGCGATGCCCTCGAAGCGCAGGCGGGCCTCGCCCGACCGCAAGGCCTCCAGGACCTGCTTGGAGGCGAGCGCGGCATCGCCGCCGCGGCGGGCGCGGAACGCGAGGATGCGAAGGGCCTGGACGCGGAGATTCAGGGAACGGCCGACGTCGGAGGCGAGCGCAGCGAAGCGGGCGGTGATCTCGGGGTCGTTGGGGGCGACGCGCCCGAGCGCCCAGGCGGCCCAGGTTTCGCGGGCCTCGCTGGCGGGCTGGCGCAGCCCGCCCATCAGGAGGTCACGCGTCTCCCGCGAGCGGGTGGCGCGTTGCACCAAGGCCTCCTGCGCGTCCGTGCGCCAGGCGGGGATGGCCGCGTCGAGCGCGGCAAGGAGCTGCTCGTCGGATTGGGCTCCGATGGGATGGGGCGGGCGCAGCGGTGAGGCCGCGCGGGCGTTGCTCGCGTTGGATGGGTTGGCGGCGACACGGAACACGCGGCCTTCGCTGGTCATCTGGCCGTCCTTGTATTCCGCGCCATACCCGGCGCTCCAGCCAAGGATGTAGAGGGCTCCGTCGGGCCCGAAGGCGAGGTCGGTGGGCCTGTAGAGGGCGTTGCCGCCGGTGACGAAGGGTTCCCAGGTGCCGCCGGAGGGGCGGAGCAGCGCGCCGTCCCACGTGGGTCGCCACACGAAGGTGCCCTTGCGCAGCCAGTCGTTGACGAGGAAGACGCCGCGATGGCTGGCGGGGAAGCCCGGCGCGTTGGCGTGGGCCACGCCGGTGTAGGAACCCTCGAACAACGGCCCGCTCACCGGCGCGCTGGGCGCGTGCGGCGCGTCCGACCAATGTGCGCTCCACGGATGGTTCCAGCCGAAGTGCGCGCCCGGGAACGGCATGAAGACGCGGTCGCCGGACGTCTGGTCATTGTCCGTGACGAGGCCGTTGAAGCCGTCGTCGAAGGCCATGTCCCACGGATTGCGGCAGCCGCGCGAGACGATCTCGAGCCCGGAGCCATCGGGCTCGCAGCGGAGCACGCCGCCCTCGCGGCCCCAGTCGTCGTTGGGGTCATGGAAGGCGCGTTGGTAGGTGTCCTGGGTGAACGTCTGGGGCGGGGGCAGGTCCGGCGTGCCCGGCGGGGCCGTGACGCCCCACAGGTCGCGGAACGCCTTGGGGGCGACCCGCCCGGGCTGGGTGAGGCCTTTGGAGTTGCCCTTGGTCATGTAGAGGAGGCCGTCGGGCCCCCAGTTCAGCCCGTGCAACCCGTGCTCGAGGTTGCCCAGGTCCGTGTACAACCGGACGTACTCGTCCGCCACGTCGTCCCCGTCGAGGTCGCGCACCACGGTGAGGTCCGGCGCGTTGGCCACCCACAGGTCGCGCCCGCGCCATGCGAGCCCCTGGATCGCGTTGAACCCGGTGGCGAACACCTTCGTCGTGTCGGCGGTGCCGTCGCCATTGGTGTCGAGGACGAACACCACGGAGTCGCCGGGAGTCTTGGGCGTCGGGTTGCGGTACTGCGGCCCCATGCCCACGCAGGGCCGGCCGCGGAGGTCGAAGGCCATGGAGCACGGCTGCCGCACCAACGGCTCGCGTGCATAGAAGGTCACCGAGAACCCCGGCGGCACGGTCGGCAGGGCGGCGCGGTCCGCGTTGGGGTCGTCAAAGGCGGCACGCGCGGCATGCGCGGCCATGAAGCCTATGAGGCCCATGGGCCCCATGAGTTTTCTTCTTCCAGCCTTCATGATGGAGACGTTCATGGCTTCTTCCCTTCGAGATCGTGGGTGGAGGTGTCCGGAGCCCAAGCCACGGCCACGAGGCCCAGCAGGTACACCAGGCCGCACACGGCGCCCACCCGCGGGTAGGACCCGCCCATCGCCGCAAACAACATCCCCGCGCCCAGCACGCCCGCCGCCGTGGCGAACCGCCCCACGTTGTAGGCCAACCCGCTCCCGGCCGCCCGCACCCGCGTGGGAAACAGCTCCGGCAAGTACAGCGGCAGCCACCCGAAGAACAACGTCGAGACAAACCCCTGCCCCAGCACCACCCACAGGAACCCGGGCCGCAACGGCTCCGTTCCCAGGAACATCACGAGGGTCAACGCCGTGGCCCCCGCGCTGATGACCGCGTACGCCCGCCGCCGGCCCATCGCCGCCGCCACCTGCGCCCCCACGAAGCTCCCCGCGACCGCCCCGGTCGCCCAGGCACCCTGCGTCAGCGCCTTGTAGCCCGGTTGGCCCGCCGCCGCGCCCAGCTTGTCCGCCCACGGGATCATCCACTTGCTGGCCGCCCACGCCCCCACCATCGGGATCGACCCCAGCACCATCCCCATCAACGTCCGCCGCAGGATGGGCGGCCGGAACAACGCCACCAATCCGGACCCCGCCGGCGCGCGCGTTGGCCGATGGCCGCCCGTGACCTCCGGGCCGCCGCCTCGTGCCGCCAGCCACAGCGGCGACTCCGGCACCACCGTCAAGGCCGCCAAGCCCAGCAACGCCGGCACCCCTGCCAGCTGGAACAACCAACGCCACGACCCCTCCGAGATGGGCCACCCCCGCGCGACCTGCGAAAGCAACAGGATCCCCGCGTTCAACGCCGCGCCCATCACGCCCGCGATGATCGGACGCGAGCGCCCCGGCCAACACTCCGCCGCCAACGCCACCGAGTTCGGCCACACGCCACCCACGCCCAGCCCCACCAGGAACCGCAGCACCAGCATCTCCTCCTGCGTCCGCACCCACGCGCCCAGACCCGCGAACACCGAGTAGAACAAGACGCTCACGCCCAGCGCGCGCGTCCGGCCGATCCGGTCGCCCAGGTTGCCCAGGAAGATCCCGCCGATCGCCGCCCCGAGCATCAACGCCGCCGTGAACCGCGCGAACCACTCGCCGCCGAGCGCCGCCGTATAGGACTTCCCGAGCAAATCCTTCGACACCGACAACGACGCCACCGGCATCAGGCCCAGCTCGAACCCGTCGAACAACAGCCCCGCCATCGCCACGCCCAGGACGGCCATCCGACGCCAACCCAGAAGGCCGTTCCCGGCGTTCATGGCGCGCCTCCCGGACGTGGGCCGTCCTTCGAGGGCCGCGGCCGCAGCACCTCCAGCACCGCGCTGTTGTCCTGCTGGCCCAGGCCCAGGTCCTCGCCACGCTCCATCAACTGCCGGTGCACGTCCGTCAGCGGCAGCCCCTGGCCCGCCGCATGGGCGAGACCCAGCAGGATGCGGACGTCCTTCAGGTGCTGCGAGAGCCGCGCCTGGGGCGTGAAGTCCCGCCGCACCATCTTGTCGCCCTTGGCGTCGATGGCCCGCGAGTACGCCATCGACTGCCGCAGCACCGCGAGCGCGGCGGCCGGCTCCACCCCCTGCGACTCGGCAAACGCCAACCCCTCCGCCAACGCCGCCCGGTTGAGCCCCAGCACCAGGTTTGTCACCAGCTTGATGCGCGACGCGCTGCCCGTCGGGCCGCAGTGCAACGCCCGGCCGCCCAACCCCGCCCACAGGTCCGCGCACCGGTCAAAGTCCCCGCGGGGACCGCCCACCATCACCAAGGCCTCGCCCCGCAACGTCTGCTCGCTCGACCCCGAGATGGGCGCATCCAGATACGTCACGCCCGCGCCTGCCAGCCGCGCCGCCAACGCCTCCACCTCGCCGGGGTCGCCCGTGGTCGTGTCGAGGACCGTCAACCCGGGCCGCGCCCCCGGCAGCATCGTCTCCAGGACCTCCGCCACGGCCCGGCTGTCGTACAGGCTGACGACGACGCGCCCGGACGACGCCAGCGGTTGGTCCGTCCAGGTCGCACCGCGCGCGACGAGGGGCTGGGCCTTGATGGCAGTCCGGTTCCAGACGTGCACCCGCCAGCCCGCGTCCAGGAGCCGCGTGGCCATGGCGGTGCCCATCAGGCCAAGCCCCAACATCGTCACCTCCGGCGGTTGCGCGCTCGC
Organism: Verrucomicrobiota bacterium; assembly: GCA_046090125.1. GTDB lineage: Bacteria > Verrucomicrobiota > Verrucomicrobiia > Limisphaerales > UBA9464 > UBA6176. The sequence goes on along the minus strand of JBJSZF010000650.1, from coordinate 9,228 downwards.
TAGCATTCTCGGGAACACCGCAAGCTTGTGCACCCCACCCTCCCATGGCGACGCCAAAAGCCGGTCCACCGCCTCCAGGGGAGGCCCTGCGCACTGGACCCCAGCCAGACCCCAAGAAACCGGTGCCCATCCCGCCGGGCTTCGGTACGCTGAGCCCATGCTTGGAAGGGGCGCTGCCGCATTTCTCCTGTGGGCCGTCGCCGCGGCCTGTGCATCCGCGCAGGCCCTGCCGGATGCCCGCGCGGCGCTCGAGTCCATCGCGCCGCCCGCCACGGCCACGGCCACGCCCCGCGTCCCCCTCAAGCCCGCGACGCCGGCGCGCCCTGCCTCCACCAACCTCGCCATTCGCTGGGGCCGGAAGCCGGACTCCGTCGATGCCCGGGTGATCCGGCAGCCGTTGGCCAAGGTCCTTGCGGAGCTGGGCCGATCGACCGGATGGAGGGTGTTCGTGGAACCCGGCGTGAAGGGGACCGTGACGTCCAGCTTCAAGGGCTTGAAGGCCAACGAGGCCCTCGACCGCATCCTGCACGGCTTCAACCACGCCGTCGTCACCTCCACCAACGGCACGCGGCGCCTGTTGGTCTTCGACTCCAATCCCTCCGGGGCCACCGCCGTCGTCGAACCCGCCGACGACCTCCGCGTGGACAACGAGCTGGTGGCCCTCCTCAAGCCCGGCTCCGGCCTGTCCGCCGCCGACCTCGCACGCCAGACAGGCGGCGAGGTGGCCGGCACGCTCGACGCCATCAACGCCGCCCGCCTGCGCTACCCCGACGCCGACGCCGCCAACGCCGCGCGCGACAAGCTCCAGGGCATCGACGGCGTCTCCGTGGAGGACAACCGCCGCTTCCTCAACACGGACTCCGCCGAGGCCGGCGACGCCGCCGCCAACCCAAGGCCCCTGCGCATCACCCCGGCCGCCACGGGCGACGGCAAGCTCGTCATCGGGCTCGTGGACACCTCCGTCCAGGTCCTCGACCCCTCCCACGAGGCCTTCATCCTGTCGCGCGATTCCGTCGCGGGCTCCGCCTCCCAGGACCCGTCCCTCGCCCATGGCACCACCATGTTCGCCAACCTGATGAAGTCCGCCGAGGCCACGGCGGGCAAGGCGGGCGCCGCGGTCAACTTCGGGGTCGTGTCCGTGGACGTGTACGGCGCGAACGGCAACACCACCGCCTTCGACGTCGCCATGGGCATTCAGAAGGCCATCGAGCGCAAGGCCAACGTCATCAACCTCAGCCTAAGCGGCGACACCGACGCGCCCTACCTCCGCCAGATGATCTCGGCGTACCGGCAACAGGGAGTGCTCTTCCTCGCGGCGGCCGGCAACGAGCCCGTCGTGGACCCGCGCTTCCCCGCCGCCTACCCCGAGGTCATCGCCGTGTCCGCCGGCAATGCCCAGGGCCAGTTTGCCCCCTACGCCAACCACGGCTCCTTCGTGGACCTGATGCTGCCCGGCTCCGGCATCGTGGCGTATCAAGGCGACCTGTGGCGCGTCAACGGCACCTCCACGGCCACCGCCTACGCCAGCGGCGCGGCCGGAGCCCTCTGGAACCCCTCCATCGGCGCCCCCGCCAACCTCGAGCCCATCCTCCGCAAGCACTTCGGAATCGGCCCATGACCTCCCGCATCCCCCTCCACCACCTCCGCGCCGGCATCCTCGGCACCGGCTTCATCGGCCCCGTCCACATCGAGGCCCTCCGCCGCCTCGGCGTCCAGGTCACCGCCGTCTGCGGCTCCACCCCGTCCGCCCGCGCCACCGCCGACCAATGGGGCATCCCCGAGGTCTTCGGGAACCACGACCACGAGGCCCTCGTCCGCTCCCCCAACGTGGACGTCGTCCATGTCGCCTCCCCCAACAAGGTGCACGTGGAGCAGTCCCTCGCCGCCCTGCGGGCCGGCAAGCATGTCGTCTGCGAGAAGCCCATGGGCATGACCCCGCGCGAGACGGCCCGCGTGCTGGCCGCCCTGCGCCGCCCCGGCGCGCCCGTGTTCGCCGTCAACTACATGTGCCGCTTCTTCCCCGCCATCCTCCAGATGCGCGCCATGGTCCAGCGCGGCGACATCGGCAAGGTCATCCACGTCCAGGGCCACTTCTTCCAAGACTGGCTCCTCAAGGACACCGACTACAACTGGCGCATCCTCGCGTCCGAAGGCGGCCCCTTGCGCGCCGTGGGTGACATCGGGACGCACTGGATCGACGCCGTTTCCTTCATCCTCGGGGCGCGCGCCGAGGCCGTCATGGCCCACACCGAAACCTTCCACAAGGTGCGCCGTCGTCCCCGCGGCGAGGTCCAGACGTTCACCCAGGGCGCCACCCAGGACTGGGTCCCCTACCCCGTCGATACCGAGGACTTCGGAAGCGTCCTGCTCCGCTTCGGCAAGGCCTCCCATGGGTTCGCCGACGCCGTCCATGCCAACGCCTCCATCTCCCAGGTGGCCGCCGGTTGGAAGTGCTCCCTCTACGTCGGCATCTACGGCACCACCGGGTCGTTGCAATGGGAGTTCCAAAACCCCAACGAGATCCGCGTCGGCCGCCGCGACGCTCCCGACCAAGTCCTGCAACGGGGAACGCCCGGCTTCGACGCGGACGTAGCCGGCTACACCGACACGCCGGGCGGCCATCCGGAGGGCTTCCCGGACAGCCACAAGATGCAATACCGCGCCGTGTACGAGCACATCGCCTCCGGGCGCCGCACGCCGGCGCTCTTTGCCTCCGCCGACGACGGCCACCACGAGGTGCGCCTCTGCGAGGCCATCCTCAAGAGCAGCCGCTCGCGCCGTTGGACGACCCTGTGACCCCAGACGCCCCTGCCACGCCACGCCACGCAGCGTCTCCAACCACCTCCACCCTCATCATGTCGCCCCATGGCATGTCCCATCCGCGCCTTGGCATCCTGGAAGCCCTGACGCGCGACCCCTCCAAGCGCGAACGCCGTTCCACCGAACTGCTCCGGGACCCGGATTCTCCCGGGTCGGCCGGCTGGGCCATGTACCTCCCGCCGTGCTTCAACGACGCCCTCGACATCCGCAGGACCACGCGGATCGAGAACAAGGTGTCCGTGGAACGATGGACCCAAGGCGCCACCTTTGGCTTCCGCGCCGGCGACGTCCTCTATGACACGCCGGGGGCCTACCAGGACTGGGCCTCCGCACGGCCACGCATCCGGGCCTGCATCCAGGTTCGCGACGCCACACCCGTCACCCCCGCGCAACCCGGCGCACCCCGAAATCCGGGCCGGGTCGAGTTCGACTTGCTACGCCCCGGCCCCAACGACCTTCAACCCGTCCCCCCACTCGCCCTCGCGCTCACCCAGGACGAGTTTGTCCGCGGCCTCATCACCGGCGAATGGAACCCCAACCCCAACCCCACTCCAGCCTGAGCCGCTCCTCGCCCCCCGCTTCCCGTTCCCCGCTCCCCCTTCCCCACGCCCGCCCCCGGAATGCCGGGCTTGAAAACCCGACCAACCCCAAGACCCTGATCCCGTGGCAAGGCTCCAGGTGATCCATCGCACGCGCTACGGCTACGCATCGCCGGTGCGGGAGAGCTTCAACGAGGTCCGGCTCCGTCCCGTCTCCAACGAGCACCAACGCTGTGACGCGTTCATGCTCAAGGTGCTCCCCGCCGTGAACCTGCGGCATTACGACGACTTCTACGCCAACTGCGTCCACCACTTCGAGATCATCCCCCCCCACGCCTCCCTCCTCATCGAGGCCACCAGCCGCGTCGAGACCAACGCCTCGAACCTCCTCGACCCCTCCGCCACGCCCTTCCCCATGGCGCGCATCCCGGAATGCGGACGCCTCGAACGGTGCTTCGATTACCTTCAGCCCAGCGACTACATCGCCCTCGACCCCGACCTCTGGCGCCTCGCCATCGACATCGCCGGCGACCAACGCGACGCATGGCAGGCCGCCCAACGGCTCTCCCGCTGGGTTCATTCCGAGTTCACCTACGCCCCCAAGGCCACCAACGCCTACACCCGCATGTCCGACGCCCTCCAACGCCGCGCCGGCGTCTGCCAAGACTACGCCCACGTCCTCGTCGGGCTCTGCCGCTCCCTCCGCATCCCCGCGTTGTACGTTTCCGGCTACTTCTGGACCCCCGGAGCCGACGCCTCCCATGCGTGGGCCGAGGTGTACCTCCCCGGCCTCGGCTGGCGCGCCCTCGACCCCACCCACGGCACCCAACCCGACGACCGCTACATCAAGCTCGCCGTCGGACGCGACTACGCCGACGTCGCCCCCACACGCGGCCACTACAAGGGCACCCAGGAACGCACCATCGACGTCCACGTCGAAATCAACCCCAGCGAACCTTGAACCCATCCCCGCAAAGCAAGGCGTCGCCCATGAACCACAACGGATCCCATGCGGGCTGCGTCGCCCGTCCTGTTGACCTCCGCACCGGTTCACCGCACCGGCGACAACCCGAGCTCGACCTCTGCCGCACCCTGCGCCTCGGTTGGGCCATCGTCGGCTTCCTTGCCACCGGGGCCGTCGGCCGCCCGGCCACCAATGCCATCCCTCCGTCCACGGCCCAGCCCGCCCTGGTGGAACCTGCGGACATCCGCCGGGACGCCACCGTCCAGGCCGTCGAGAAGGTCATGCCCGCCGTCGTCAACATCTCCACGCGCATCCGTTCCAGCCGCCTCGACGACCCCGTGGAGCAATGGCTGTCGGAGTTCTTCGGCTACCGCCGGCGCCCCACCATGAAGGAGTACAGCCGCGGCTCCGGCGTCGTCATTGATCCCGAGGGCTACGTCCTCACCAACGTCCACGTCGTCCAGGACGTCGATGACATCCGCGTCCAGTTCGCGGACACCGGCGAGACCCTCGAGGCCGAGCGCATCGCCTTGTCCGCCGCCAAGGACGTCGCCCTCCTCCGCATCCGGGGCGCCGCCGGACGCCGCTTCAAGTCGGTCAAGCTCGCCCGCGAGGACGACCTGCTGCTGGGCGAGACCGTCATCGCCCTCGGCAATCCCTTCGGCCTCGGCGGGTCCGTCAGCCGCGGCATCCTCAGCTCCAAGTCGCGCCGCGCCACCGGATCCGTCCCCGAGGGCACACGGCTCGACATCGAGGACTGGCTCCAGACCGACGCCTCCATCAATCCCGGCAACTCCGGCGGCCCCCTCGTGAACCTCAAGGGCGAGCTCATCGGCCTCAGCGTCGCCGTCCTCCCCGCCAACGTGGGAGCCCAGGGCATCGGCTTCGCCATCCCTATCCGGCGCGTCAACGAGGCCCTTGCTGAAACCTTGAGCGGCGACTCCATCGGCGGCTGGTGGTTCGGGGCCCGGCTCGAGCCCGGCCGCAGGCCCCTCGCCGTCCGCTCCGTCCAGCCCGGCAGCCCCGCCGACGCGGCCGGAATCAAGGCCGGCGACCTCATCCAGGAACTCGGGGGCAAGCCCGTGGACCACGTCATCGACTTCAACCGCCGCCTCGTCGCCGCCGCCGGCCGCGACACCCCCCTGACCCTCCGCCGCAGCAACGCCACCCGCGCCGTCACCGTTCGGCTCGTGAAGGAATCCGACTACTTTGACGCCCGCCTCGTGCGTCGTCGCCTCGGCATCCTCCTCGAAGCCACCACGGCCGGCCTGGTCATCAAGTCCGTGGATGCCGATGGTCCCGCCGCCGGTCGCATCGCCGCAGGGATGGTCCTCGACGGCATGGACGGCCAGGGGTTCTGGGACATCATGTGCCTCGCCAAGGCGCTCAACGGAAAGAAGCCCGGCGACCGCGCCGATCTCCTCGTCGCGGCCTACCGCAGGACCGGGCCGTTCGTCCGACGCGACGAGGGCGTCGTGAACCTCGCCGTGCGATGACGCGCGACGAGCCTTCCCAAGCCCCGCCTCACGCCACGCCAAACGCCTCGCGCAGCACCTGCAAGGACGCCGGCACCGCCACCTCCGGGTCCTGCTTCCCCTCCATCTCGAGCGCCACGTAGCCCGTGTATCCCGCCGCCCTCAAAATCCCCGCGATCCGCCGGTAGTCGAGGTCCAGCGTGTACCACTCGCCGCCCCCGGGATACGTCTTCGCCTGGACATAGACGGTCTTCGGCGCAATCGCCGCTAGCTTGTCATACGGGTCCTCCAGGAAGTTCCCCGTGTCCATCAACGCCCCCAGCCACGGCGACCGAACCGAGTCCAATACCCGCAGCAACCCCTCCGGCGTCCGGGTGAGCCCCCAATGATTCTCCAGCGCCAACATCACCCCATGCTCCGCCGCCGACGTGAGGCACTCCTCAATGCACTCCTGGCACCATCGAAACCCGTCCTCCTCCCGAACCCCCTTCAACACCGGCTCCACCCCGCGCGCCTTCATCAGGTCGTCAAACGAGGCAATCGTGTTCCAACGGCCGGAGTTCAGCCGGATGCACGGGATCCCCAGCGCATGGGCGATCTCGATGCACTTGAGCGTGTGCCGCACCTGCGCCTTCCGCACCGCCCGGCTCGGGTCCACGAAGTCCTGGTGAATCGACAACGCCACCAGGTCGATCCCCTTTCGGAACGCATGAAGGCGGAGCCGCGCCAGGTACTTCCGATGCTCCCGCGTCAACGGCTCCTTCTCCGGGATGTCCATCTGGCGATGCAGGATGTCCACCCCGCCCACACCCAGCGCGGCGGCCTTGTCGATGACCGCCTCGATCGGCACCCGCGCCGTCTTGAAGTGCCAGTACGAATAGCTGGCAATCGCCAGGCGAACGGGCATCGGCGACGCCGTCGCCGGCCGAGCGAGGACAGGCAGGGACCCGGCGGCCGCAACCACCGGAACAGAGGCAAGGAATGCGCGACGATTCATCTTGGAAGGGGGTCCCTCGACGCCTTCGGCCGGGTGACCGCAACCCCGAAAGCCTTGGCGTGCCGTCCCCAAAGTCGAGCCCGGTCTTGCAGGCGCGCCGCGCGCGGGTGCATCCCGCCTGGAGTCCCGGCTTCAGCCGACGGAACCGTCGCCACGTCTAACACGCACGAAGTCCCACCGCGACGTGCGTGCGCAAACGCCACGTTGCCTGGAGGCGGGCCTCCCGCTTCCCGCTTCCCGCTTCAAGCCCGCCGCGTGCCTCCCTCCGTCCTTGCCCGCCTTGGACGGCATGGGCAGTCTGGCCGCCATCTTATGTCGGAACTCCTTGGAAATCTTCTCGTCGCGCAATCGGGCGGCCCCACCAGCGTCATCAACGCGAGCGTCGCGGGCGTCATCACGGAGGCGGGGCATCATGAGTGCATCGAGGAAATCTACGGCGGCCTCAATGGCATCCTCGGCATCCTCAACGAGCAGTTGATTGACATCAACGACGAGCAGGCCAGCTCCATCAAGGGCCTCCGTTACACCCCCGCCGCCGCCCTCGGCACCTGCCGCTACAAGATCGACTTCAAGAAGAAGCCCGAGAAGGCCGCCCAGGACATGGACCGCCTCTTCGAGGTCTTCCAGGCCCACAACATCCGCTACTTCTTCTACGCCGGCGGCAACGACTCCCAGGACACCGCCCACAAGATCCACCTCGAGGCCCAGAAACGCGGCTATGACATGCGCGTCATGGGCGTCCCCAAGACCATCGACAACGACCTCCCCTGCACCGACCACTGCCCCGGCTACGGCTCCGTCATCAAGTACAACTGCGCCACCGTCGCCGAGGTCGGCCTCGACGTCGGCTCCATGGCCACCGACGACGGCTCCTGCTGCATCATCGAGGTGATGGGCCGCGCCGCCGGATGGATCGCCGCCGGGACCGTCCTCGCCAAGCAAGGCGACCCCGCCCGCCCCCCGCACATCATTCTCCTGCCTGAGATTGCCTTCGACGAGGAACGCTTCCTGGCCCGCGTCCGCGAGACCGTCGCCGCCCACAAGTACTGCATCGTCGTCTGCGGCGAGGGCCTCAAGAACGCGGCCGGCGAGGAGATTGGGGCCGACAAGACCCGCCTCGACGCCTTCGGGCATGCCGTGCTTGCCGGGGCGTCCGAGAAGCTCAAGGAAATCGTCCAGGGCCGCCTCAACCTGAAGACGCGCACCGTCCTCCTGGGCTACGCCCAGCGCGCCGCCGCCCACTTCTCCAGCCAGACCGACTCCGACGAGGCCTTCGCCTGCGGCGTCGCGGCGGTGAAGGCGGCCGTCGAGGGCAAGTCCGGCTTCATGCCCAAGATCGTCCGCCTCTCCTCCCAGCCCTACCGCTGGACCATTGACCTCGAAGACCTCGCCAACATCGCCAACGTCGAGCACTTCATCCCCAAGGATTGGATCGCCGAGGACGGCTTCCTCCCGAACGAGAAGTTCGTCGAGTACGCCGCGCCGCTCATCGCCGGCGAGGTGAAGGTCCCCACCAAGGATGGCCTGCCCCAGTATGTGACCCTCGCTCGCGTCCCCGTGGAGAAGAAGCTGGCCCCCAGGGCCTGAAGCATCCGTTGCCAGGGACCCCCGGGCCAACCGCGGGGTCCCGTCCTTTTCCAAGATCCAACCGTGCGCCCTTCAACGCCGGTTGGATGAAACCCAGCCCAAAGCGGCCGTCCCTTGCGCCCGCCGCCGACGTGAAGACGTCCCCCTGAAGCTGACGCTGATGCTGCCCCCTCCCGTCCCATGAACTCCACGAAGACCCTCCTCTGGAGCCGCGCGCGCGGCTCGTATCTCGAATGCCCCGGGGCCCATGTCGCCGTGGACCTCACCCACGTGGATTTCCCGGACGGCTACCTCCAGGCCATGGCCCGGCCGCTCCAGTCCGCCATGCAAGCCATGGCCGCGCTCGAGGCCGGAGCCATCACCAACCCGGACGAGGGCCGCATGGTCGGCCATTACTGGCTTCGCAATCCCGCCCTCGCCCCCACCCCGGAGCTGCGGGCCGAGATCGAGCAAACCGTCTCGGCCGTGAAGGCGTTCGCCGCCGACGTCCACGCCGGGCGCGTCCAGGGCGAGCATGGAACCTTCGAGCGCGTCCTCGTCATCGGCATCGGTGGCAGCGCCCTCGGACCCCAGTTCGTCGCCCACGCCCTCGGGCATCCGGCCACGGACCGACTGGAGCCCCTGTTCCTCGACAACACCGACCCCGACGGCATCGACCGCGTGCTGGCCCGCTTGAAGGATCGTCTGGGCCGGACGCTCTGCGTGGTGATCTCGAAGTCGGGCGGCACCCCCGAGACGCGCAACGGGATGCTGGAGGCCGCCGCCGCGTACCAGAGGGCGGGCCTTGCGTTCGCACGCCATGCCGTGGCCGTCACGTGCGCCGGGTCCCAACTGGACCGCGTCGCC